>NZ_KV834825.1:0-262 GCF_001837945.1 Staphylococcus sp. HMSC077D08
AGATAAGTATATAACTAAGTCCAAGATACTTAATTTAATGGGGTACGAGTATAATTCATCTAATGAAAGATGGTTAAGAAATGCTATAAGCAAGTTGATTGATGATTATAGTTATCCTATAGGATGTAGCTATAAAAAACATGAACGCGGTTATTACATCATTACTACCGATGAAGAAAAGCAGCAAGCAATGGAAAGTATTAAAAGATTAGCAGACGGTAGTATGAAACGTTATGAGGCTTTAAAACGTATTAAATTATAA
>NZ_KV834826.1:0-2971 GCF_001837945.1 Staphylococcus sp. HMSC077D08
TTTTCATAAATTCATTTACTGGCTTCTTTATTATTTGTATAAAGAAAACCATGCGCTATGCGTATGGTTCAGAAAAGGTTTTACCGTTATCTAAAAAAACATCTCATCATGCTAGAATATATATTGGTCAGCCAACCAAAATATTCAACACGAGGAGATGCTTTTTAATGTCATCTGACACAAACAGTTTAGCACATACAAAATGGAATTGTAAGTATCACATAGTCTTTGCACCAAAATATAGAAGACAAGTGATTTATGGAAAAATCAAAAGAGATATTGGAGTTATTTTACGTCAACTATGTGAAAGAAAAGGCGTAGAAATAATAGAAGCAGAAGCATGTAAAGATCATATTCATATGTTAGTTAGTATTCCACCTAAATTAGGAGTATCATCATTTGTTGGATATTTAAAAGGTAAAAGCAGTTTAATGATTTTTGATAGACATGCTAATTTAAAATATAGATATGGAAATAGAAAGTTTTGGTGTAAAGGATGTTATGTAGATACAGTAGGTAGAAATAAAAAGGTAATTGAAGATTACATTCGTAATCAATTACAAGAAGATATCGTTGCAGATCAAATTTCAATGGAAGAAAACCTAGATCCCTTTACAGGAGAAGAAATTAAAAAAGACGAAAAAATAGTACCCCTTTAGGGGTGCTGGGAAAGTAGTGCAGTTGGCTGACCTATCAGTGCCCTTTTAGGGGTGGCCAGTAAGAAAGGCTTATAGCCGTAGAACAAACCACCCGTTCATACGGGTGGTTTTGATTTTACAATACTTAGTATTGTTGGCTCGCTTTCTTAGGGGGCAGCTTCAGCCTGTAGTCTTCAACTTGTCCTGTTCCATCAAGTTATTCAAAACTGACTGAGGCCGAAGATAAGATTCGTTAAATTGATCAGCTTCTTTTGCATTATTTTGATCAACCATTTTCAGCCATTTATTATTTCCAACTGTATTCGGGTTAATTTTTTTTAAGGTAGTGTCTCTGTAAATAGCTGCATTTAAAATTTTATCTGGATTAGTTTCAATTTCAATATCATTGGTACCTAAATATATATCAGTGGTAATATCAGCTTTTGGGTTCAATTGCTATCTTTTTATCTGATGGATGTATATTATAAACACTATTAGCTAGTTCGTGATATGTGTTATTTTTAGTATGAAGATTGTCCGTTATTTCACCTCAAAGGAATGATTTTTTAAATAAAAATAATTTTAATATTTATTATATTAATTGTTGGAGACGTCTATTTAAAGATGAAACATGAAAAAATAAAATATTATGACAAATAAAAAGAAAAAATAGTAATTTATATGAAGTACAATGTTAAAGGTTATAAAGAAATAAAGTTTGAGGAACATAAAGAAAATCCTTTAGATGGATTTGTTATTACAGGTTATATAAATAATGACAATACTAATACTTTTTCAGCACATATGTGGTCTAAAGATGATTATCAATTTGAATATCTCTCATCATATAGTGATAAACTGGATAGAATGATGATAAAAAACCCAAAAACAGTTTCAGAAATAAAAAAGAACAATCTAATAAAAGAGATAAAAGGATGGGTAATTGATTAGTGCTATTTTAATGGAGACTCTTATGCTGAGATACTGGATGCATGAACCTTGTATATAACGAGCATGTAGAAACCGTTGATGTACCAATCAAGCCAAGTGACCGTTTAAAAGCTCGTGATATGTTGGGGAAATACCATAAGTTATTTACTGATAAGCAAGAAATTTTAGGAGACGTGCCTATATTCATTAATATAGGTGAATAGAATGGGGAAGATGAAGAATTAGACAATGAGGTAAATAAAGTAGCAGACGAACATCCAACCAGACCGGTATTTGTTGATGATGTATCGTTGGAGGACTAATAATGAAATTTAAAAGCACTAACTATTCATTAGGTTGAGTAGTTAGTGCTTTTCTGATGTTAAAATCCCCAAATTAGAGGTGGGTCTGCTTCGTAGTCTTTTTTATTAAGGTTTTCTTTTTTTATAATATCATTCGGAGTTAATTCATTTATATGATCCTCATTTTTAAATAGTTTGCCAAAAACTTTTGGATTATAAGACATATCCCCATTAAATTGAAAGCGGTCTATAGAGGACATCATCGCTTCAAATTCATATTTTTTATCATTATTAATATAGCCAGATATAAAATAATCTCCCATTGGATTTTTGTCTACATCCTTTATTGTTAAGGAATGATAATTTTTAAGGTTATATTTGAAATATAAATCAATTCTGTTCTTTTGAACTTCGATATATCTATCTTTCTCATTTTTATGCAAAACATAGCCTCCTAATATAAATAGTGATATAATTATTAATATTGCGTAAAATGTAACTTTGTTTTTTTTCATTGCTTACCCACTTTCAATTTTATTTTAAGGAGTCTTTTAATATGCAACAAACAGATGAAATTTCCCACAAAATAGCTTCAGAGTCTTATAGGGATCTAGAAAAAAATAATAACATTAAAGTGCAAGGTAAAAATTATAGAGTCATTGAAAAACGAGACGATACCCAAAATGGTTTAAGATCTTATGCATTTGCACCAGTTGTGAATGGTAAAGTAGACACTAGTCACATTTATATGGGCTATGCTGGTACAGAACTTACCAGTATGAAAGACTGGAAAACCAATGCAAATCTTCCCTTTCATAATAACACAACTAATTTGAAAATTGATGAACGTTATAAAGATCTAAAAAATACTACTATAACTGAAAAATACAACAAGCCAACTGACGACAATGATGTACTAAATACAATGGATACGATTGGCGAAACAATTATTAAAAAAGTAACGCATTCAAATGTTCCTAATGATATCTATACAAAAGGTACTCCGAGCCAAATAGATGAAAGTGTAGCCTTCACCCAAGCTGTGAAAGATAAATACCCTAATAGTAATTTTCATAGTGGGGCACATAGTTTAG
Source organism: Staphylococcus sp. HMSC077D08 (assembly GCF_001837945.1). Lineage (NCBI taxonomy): Bacteria > Bacillati > Bacillota > Bacilli > Caryophanales > Staphylococcaceae > Staphylococcus > Staphylococcus sp. HMSC077D08. The sequence goes on from NZ_KV834826.1 coordinate 2,965, forward strand.
GAGGCTA
>NZ_KV834827.1:0-29873 GCF_001837945.1 Staphylococcus sp. HMSC077D08
TAGCGATTTTTTTCATTGTTAAATATCCTCCTAAAAATTTAAATAATTAATTTCATATAATGAATAGTCATGTGACTAAAATATTAACTTTGTTATCCTTGGTTTCGTTCTTTTTAACGACAAGCATTACTTTATCAGAAAAATGTACGTTTGTGTGCGGTGTTATCATTTTGTAATGTTTATATAGAGTTGTTTTGTTAAATGGAGTCTGTAAAGAGCGTAACGAAAGCATGTAACTAACAATATTTCATGTAACGTTTTAGAATTGTTATATTCTTGTAATAATAAATTTTGCTCTTATTACAACTTTAGCTATGATGAGTTTAGTTTTTCTTTTAAATATTTAGTCAATAAAGAATATTTACTTGATGTAAATTTAATCTTAAATAACGCTAATATTATTCATAAAATTGATAAAAAATGAGGTGAGATAGAATTCGTATCGAATTCGTTATCTCACCCCATCACAATGGTGAACTATAATAATAAATACCATATACCCATTTTTGACTTAATTGTTATTGTCATCTTACTAAATCATGACTAAGCAAACACATTGAATCTCACTCTAATTTCTAGTGATATATAGCGCTCTTATTTTTATTTTTGAACATTATTTTTCATTAACTTCTTTCATTTTCTTAATGATCTCATTAGATAATGCCTTAACACCACTGTATTCCAAGTGTATACCATCATATGCAAAATACTCAGAATGACCCTCAGATGCTTTATACCAATCAACAATATGAACATTTTTATGCTTCTTGGCTACTTGTTCCATAATTTTATTATTAGTCGACTCATAGTCTCTCGGTACTCTTACCTTAATTAAGTAAATATCTGCTTCACCTAAAGAATCAATTAATTCATTCATTTGATCTTTCGTAAACTCACCGTTCGTACCAAGTTCTATCACAACACTCTGACCTTTTTTAGTATAATCTTGGTACTTCTGATTGATTAAATCTTTGCCCTCAATTAACTGTCGTCCAACTTTTCCATCAATATTAGCATGTGGCACTTTTTTACTAAAGACCTGACCGATATCTACCATTACTGAATCTCCCAGCAATAATGGAGACGCTTCTTTAGGATTAAAATGCTGTTGTGAAGACTTATCTTGATTATTTTCATCTGGCTTTTTAGGTTTTGCTTTCTGGTTCGTTTTAAAAGATTTTTGTTTCGCAGCTTGTTGTTTATCATGCTCTTTACCCAAACTATCATAGGCACCAAATACTATGAATGCAGAAGGAACAAGCAAAATTAATACAATGATCGTTCTTGAAAATCTTGTTAAATTTTTCGGCATCACTGTGAATGCTTTGAATCCATTTTTTCTAATAGGCGTTTCGATAAATTTATAAGATACTTCAGCCATGACAAACATAAGTATCACTTCACAAATATATACAAACCAAGGAATCTGACCTTGTACGAAATAACTATTCATAAAAATAATGATAGGATAGTGCCATAAATATAAACTATACGATCTCTTGCCTATATAAATAAATAACTTGAAACTTAGTAATTTCTTTAAGACACTTGATGGATGCACAACGCTTGCAATGACAAACAGTGTCAAGAACGAGATAGCATAAAATCCTCCACTATATATCCATTTATCTTGATCACTAACCACTACAAACAAATAAATGAGCACTGCCATTCCGACTAAGCCTATTGCACTTATACTTGCTTTAGCACCTTTAGATATATCCTTTCTGAAAGAAAACGGTGGCCAAATAAATGCTAGTAAGCATCCTAATAACAACGTTTGTAAACGTGTGTCAGTTCCGAAATAAACTCTAGAATTGTTACCTGTATACATATGTATCGTTATCATTGCAGTTAATGATAATAAAGAGATGATTAATAGAATAATCATTGTAGTTCTCTTTTTGAAAAACTTTAATAACCCTAAAAGTATAAATGGAAAGAATAGATAGAATTGTTCTTCAATAGCTAATGACCATAAATGCTTTAATGGCGCTACAGCAAATTGATTAAAATAGTCTACGTCTTGTATGATATACCACCAGTTCGAAACATAGAAAAGTGCTGCTATAGCATCATGTTTTATACTAATAATTAATTCAGGTTTAAATAGTAATGTATATATTAAAACAACCGTGACAACAAACATCATTGCTGGTATTAATCGTTTAAATCTTCTAAGCCAAAAATTAACTAAATTAATAGAATTATTTCTATAGTACTCACTTAATAATAAACTAGTTATGAGATAACCAGAAATGACAAAAAAAGTATCTACTCCAAGGAATCCACCAGATAACCATTTCGTGTTTAAATGATAAATGATTATCCCAATGACTGCTATAGCTCTCAAACCATCTAAACCAGGCAAATAGTGCGGTTTATAAGTTTTGTTGAGACGTCTATAATTGTTCTCATTCATTCAATTACACTCCGTTTAATTTTTAAAATACTTGCTCTTAATATTATCACAATTACATCCTCAATTGCATTGACATATCATCTTTTTACTTAAATATTATACTTTAACAAATTAAATAGGTATATATTTATTAAAACATCTTCATATAAGTTGTGTAGGTAAGCAATTTAAATGTATCTATATATGATATTAAACACACCATTTATATAACCATATCTTTTAAATAAATACAAACATAATATCATTTAACTTTATTATACTTTTCAGTCTAGATGTTATATTTTCACTTTGTTAACATCACTTTGCTATATGAATCATTTTAATTTGACTTTCAAATAAAAAAGAACCTAGAACACAAAGCGATGTGTCCTAGGCTTTTTAATATATTGCCTCGATAACTAAGATTAAAACTCCTTTATATATAAGGGAGTCAATTTTAGTCCTCGTTGCTGAGAGGACAACGAATGTTGCCCCACTCTTTCTAATTATATTATTAGATTTGGATTACATACCCCAAGCAGATAAACCTTGTGCTTTATATGCTTTATAAGCTGCATTGATTTGATCATTTACTGAACCAGTTGAACCCCAACCTGGCATAGTTTGGAATAATCCAGCTGCACCTGAAGCATTACGTGCATGTAATTGACCATTTGATTCTCTAGCAATAATGTGTTCCCATGTTGAAGCAGATACACCAGTACGTGCAGCCATTTGAGCAGCAGCATATGAACCTACTGAACCAGCAGTATTACCATTTGATAATCTTACTGAACTACTGTGAGAGCTGTAGTTATGGCTTGGTGCTGAGTATGAAGTAGTTGATGTGCTGTAGCTACGACTTTCTGAAGAAGTTGGAGCTGAAACAGCTTGTACATTTGTGTTACTAGATTGTGTATTTGCACTTACTTCTTGGTTAGATGATGATTCTGTGTAATCAGCATCTGAACCAGCTACAGTGTAGCTCCATGACCATTCTGAACCATTTGAAGTGAAGTTGTATTGGTATCCATTGTCTACGAAATGAATATCGTAAGCACCAGCTTGAACTGGTTTAGCATTTAATTCTTCAGGGTTATGTTGTGCTAAATCTACTAAGTGTGCTTTATCAACGTTTGTAGTTTCTGAAGCGTGTGCTTCATGTCCTGATAAACCATAACCTGCAATTCCTAAAGATACTGCTAATGTAGAAGCGATAACTGTTTTTTTCATGATATATAAATCCTCCAGATATAAATTTAAAATTTGTTTGTTTTGTTATTTAAATGTTTTAAATTCGTTGTGCTATATTGAAAATGTTTTTTGTTAACTTTTGACGCTACCCACTATATCATAAAAATCGCCTTTGTATATTACACGTTCCTTACAAAAGGTTACAATATCAACGCTCTTTTGTAATCTTAAAACAGATATATTTCAGTTTGTAACATATAATTTCTTAATATTAGTTTCATATTCCATCTTAATTTAAGTAATTACATCGTGTTTCAAGCTGAAATACCATTATATTAAGTTATCTGTAAAATTACAGATTGCAATGTTGTTACATAAATGAAATAATTCTAACTATTTGATTCTAAGTATTATCATTTTTTATGAAGATTTGTTTATTTTAATGAGGTTACTTTTTAACTCTTATTCTTTAATAAACAAAATATAACGCTATGTATCAATTTGGAACTCAAAATATCTTTTGTATTAAACGACGTTACCTTTTCTATATAGGTGAGTTATCCTTTTAGAATATATAATAGAAGAAACACAGTATTTTCATTCATAAACATTTCATTATATTAAAAAAGAGAGTGAGACCAATGAATAATGCTTCATCCACGGTCTCACTCTCGAGATTTTTATTTAAAATTAATACGTTTTAACTCCCCATAGTACTTCTTCACATTTCCTAATAATTGTTTTAAGTACTTCAATCCGACCCGTTTTTTTATGATCTGCCGGAACAATATACCAAGGGGCGTATGAAGTGTTTGTAGATTCAATCATATCATGACTTGCTTCTAAATATTCATCCCATTTTTCTCTATTACGCCAATCTTCTTCAGTAATCTTCCATTGTTTATCAGGATTATTTTCACGGTCTTTAAAACGTTTTAGCTGCTCATCCTTATCTAAGCTCAAGAAGAATTTTAAAATGATTGTACCTTCATCTGTCCACATCTTTTCAAATTGATTAATTTCATCAGATGCACGTTGCCATTCATTCTGGCTCGCAAAACCTTCTACACGTTCAACTAGTACACGACCATACCAACTACGATCAAATATTTCAATATGACCTGATTTTGGCATCTTTTTAGCAAATCTCCACAAATAATGATGATTAAGTTCGACATCCGTAGGTGCACTAATACCATTCACTTCATATCCTGTTGGATCTAATTTTTCTCTAATACGTTTAATATTGCCACCTTTACCGGCAGCATCCATACCTTCGAAAACCAAAACAAGAGGAATCTTTCTTTCATATAAAGCAAATTGGATTTCTCTCATTCTCTGTTGCAATTCAACAATGAGATTTTTATACGTTTTTTTGTCTACTTTCTCTAGATTATTATCAAATAAAGAAGTCGTGAAGCCTGATGTGAACTTACTGTTGACTTTAGTTGTTTGTTGTTCAACTTTTTTTATAGCTTGCTCAAGTCTATCTATTAAATGTAAGTACATTTTTTCAAAAGCATGCTCGCGCTCTGTGTAATCGATGACTTTCCAATCTTTATCCTTCTTGATGAATTGATGCATTTGATTTAGATAACTTTCTTGAGGTATAACATTTTCATATTCTTGAACTTTCCATCTAGTTAAGGGATTATCTTTTGTCTGTTGAATATGTTCATTGCGTTTTTCTTCATTTATTTCTATGAAAAACTTTATAATTTCATAGTTATCATTCTTTAACATCGATTCAAAATGATAAATTTGATTGACTAAAACATCATAATTTTTATATTGATCATGCTTAATTTTGTTTTCTTTATAATCTAAAAAGTGTGAATACCAACTTCTAAAATAAATATTTATATTACCCTTTTGTGGTAACGTATTCCAATATTTTTGTAAAAATTGATAACGTAAATCGTTTGATTCTGGCGATTTAGTAGCTATAAATTGCGAATATTTGGCATCTAGGTGCAATAGTAATTCATTTGATAAACGTGTCTTCCCTGAAGCAGGAATCCCCTCAAATAATACCATAATTGGAATACCTAATTCATGAGTACGTCGACTTAATCGAGCTACTTTCAATTGTAATTCTTCTAGTTTCCCTGACATCGTTTCACCCTCTATATATGTTAAAGTTAGATGCTATATTATTATATTTTAACATAGAAAAATCTCTTCAACGTTCTAAACGTTGAAGAGAGATGACGGTTTATCCCATAAATTTAAAAATATCATTCTCATACAAATGAATAAATCTTCTAAGTATTAAATCTAAAATCCATGCAACTAGAAACGGCACAACAAAAAAGGCGATGACAATAAGTAATAAACTTAACCATGCAGAATCAACATGCATAAATTTGAAGGCATTAATAGGTCCAACCATTCCGATAAAACCAAATCCGGCTGATTCTTTTGTTCCTGAAATACCAATAATTCCAGAAGCAATACCAGATATTGCCGCTGTCAAGAAAATCGGAATCATAATGACAGGGTATTTAACCATATTTGGCATCATCATTTTCACCCCACCGAAAAATATTGATAAAGGAATACCTACATGATTAACTTTGCTGGTACCAATCAATAATACAGCTTCTGTTGCTGCTATACCTATTGAAGCAGATCCTGCAGCAATACCTGATAATCCAATAGCAATAGCTATGGCAACAGTTGACAATGGCGATATGATTATAAAACTAAACACCATAGAGATTAACATACTCATAAACACTGGTTGTAATTCAGTAAAGCTATTAACCATGTTACCAATTCCCGTAGTAATTAACCTTACATATGGTAAAGTAAATACGCCGATTGTAGCTGCTAAACCACCAACAACTGTCGGAAAAACAATTAAAGCCATACTACCAACACGTTCTTCTATTAATAAAATAAGTAACACGGCGATGGACGCAGTTAACATCGTATTAATTAAATCACCAATTCCCGTAATTACCCATGTACCTTGTTTAAATTGAGCTGCACCACTCCCAACATATGAAGCACTTGCTACTACAGCTATTGCTAATGGTGTCATATTGAACTTCATAGCTATCAATGCTCCAATAAGCGCTGGCACTGTAAATTGGATGGCTTGAACGACCCCTAATAAAGTTTTGAAAATAGGATGATATTGCATAAAGTATTTAAAAATTTCTCCCAAAATCGCATTTGGAACGAGTCCGGCTACTATTCCAATTGCTACCCCTGATAACACTCTAAAAATAAAATCCTTTGGTCCATCGATATTTTTTATCGTCGACATAAGTTAAACCTCCCAATGTGCTAAGTAAAATTATGTATAAAAAGAGTCTCGAAGCCTATATATGATTCAATTAAATCTTTCATAGATGCTGTAACTTAGAGGGATAATTAGTGAAATGCATATATGACATTCAAGACTATGCTCAATAGTATACCATATTTTTCTGAAAATTAAGATAACTTATTTGCCATTTAATTCAAAACATTAATTTTTTAATTAAAATACACTTCATAACCTTTAGTTTAAATACTAACGTTATGAAGTGTTACCTAACTCACCCTATTTGAAATAATAAGTGCTTTACTCTTCCTCAGTTTCAATTTTAGCTTTGCGAGATTCTTTTTTATATTTTTGATACATCAATAGCATGATAACAAACCATACGGGTGCAGAAAGTACGGCATAACGCGTTGCACTATTAATCAATAATATAATAAAAATAAATGCAAAGAACCCTAAAATACTGTAAGCCATGTATTTTCCGCCCCACATTTTATAGTTACTCTCTTTATGCTGTTTCGGATCATGTCTTAAATAACCTAGATACGCAATCATAATAATTGTCCAAATCATAATATTTAAAACAGTTGAAAATGTTGTAATTTGTACAAACACTTTAGTCGCATCTTTAAAAATTGCATTTAACACGACTGAAATACTTAATAAGCCACATGTCACTAAAATAGCATAATGTGGTACACCGTGCTTATTGGTTCTATGTAAGAATGCTGGACCCTGCTTTCTTCCAGCTAATCCAAACATCGTACGGCTATTAGCGAATATACCACTATTACAAGAAGACGCTGCGGCTGTGAGCACAACAAAGTTAATAATACCTGCTGCAAAAGGGATTCCAACTAATCCAAACATTTTAACGTATGGACTGTCAGCAGGATTTAATTGTTGCCATGGTACAACAGACATGATAACTGCTAACGATCCTACATAAAATAATAATATTCTAAACGGTACATTATTAATTGCTTGAGGAATTGTTTTGTGAGGGTTTTTAGTCTCTCCTGCAGTTATTCCAATCAACTCAATACCAATAAATGAGAAAATTGCCATTTGGAATGACATGAAGAAACCTTGTGTACCATTAGGGAAAATGCCTCCGTCTTTCCATATATTCGTCACCGTTGCAGGGCCATAGCTTGTCTTCATTCCAAATACAATCATAACAACACCAACAGCTATCAAAGCTAAAATAGTCAAAACTTTAATAATAGAAAGCCAAAATTCTAATTCTCCAAATAATTTAGCACTAAATAGATTTAAAGCAACTAAAACTAAAATCGTCGCTGCAGCTGTTAACCAGTTTGGAATTGTTGGATACCAGAAGGAAACATACTTGGCAACAGCAGTCACTTCTGCCATTCCTGAAATAATCCATGTTAGCCAATATGTCCAGCCCACCATAAAACCTGCCATAGAACCAATATGATGATGGGCAATATCACCAAACGATTTAAATCCTAAATTGGATAACAGTAATTCTCCCATAGCTCTCATGAACATAAAGAGAACAAAACCTACTATTATATATGTTAATAAGATAGATGGTCCTGCTAAATGAATAGATTGGCCAGCACCAAGAAATAAACCTGTTCCAATAGCCCCGCCAATCGCAATTAATTGTATATGTCTATTGCTTAATTCTCTTTGCAGTTTATCTGCCATAATCTTTTCTTCTCCATTTCATAGAGTAAATCACTGACTGAAAATGATGTCGTACGTCATACCCCTTGTTTTATAATAAATTTCTTTTAATTATAGAAAAATAGTATTACAAATTTAAATATACCCTATTTTTAAAATTTTCAATCAATCTTATTTTTTAAAACCTCACTAAAGCCCGTTGATATCTTTAGTGAGGTCGATGTTCTTTATTCTAAAATGATTTTCATAGAGCGTTGTACACTATCGGCATACATACCTCCAAATTTAAGTAAATGTATCATAAGTAAATATAATCTATAAAATTCTATACGCTTTTGTGATCCCTTGGCTAATGGTAGCTGTTGATTATATTCGTCATAGAACTCTTGTGTAAATCCACCAAACACTGTAGTGATTCCTATATCAAACTCTCTATCGCCGTAAAGTGGTGCAGGATCAAACAAAGCAGGTTGGCCATTTGTTAAGAACATATAGTTACCTCCCCATAAATCACCATGTAACAGAGAAGGTTTACTAGTATGATTTGATAGCTCGTCAACAATAACTTTTCTTACACGTTCATACATCTTTTTATCTTCTTGTTTCCACATTCCTACACGTAATAACTCATCTTGTATGTGATCCATTCTACGATTTATAAAAATCTCTTTCCATGTCTCAGTCCATGAATTATCAAATGAAATATCTGCACCTTCATGCGGTAAACGGAATCCAAATTTATTATCTTGTTGGTATTGGCTATGCATTCTAGCAACTAATCGAGCAAGTTCTCTTTGACTCCCTTGACTACCTTCTTCAAGAAAACTTAATAATAAATATGCATCTCCATTTATCTCTCCACTTGCAATTACTCTTGGAGCTGTTATACCTGCATTTTCAAATTCATTTAGTCCTGCAATTTCTGCGGCATAAAAGGCTTCTGATCGTTGACGTTGAACGAGTAGAAAAAAAGTATCTTCTTCAACTGTAGTGACTTTAAATGCTTCATTTACATCGCCTCCACTTACTGGAGAAATGTCTTTCACATTGTCAAGCGGCAATGCGCTCATCCATTGTTCATTCATTTTCTCACCCTCTTAACTTTATATTATATCTACATTATTATATTACCTATAATGAAAACATTAATCTTAACTTCTTTATATTATTAAATTAAGTCAATTTTTTAACTTTCTAATATTTAACTATGAAATTTTACATGAAAATGCTAGTCTATTAAAAGAATGAATTTCAAACATATTAACTGGGGATAGTAAGCCTCAAATATAATGAAATAGGAGCATTTATATGTACAAATTAGTTAAACCTTTATTATTCAAATTAGATCCTGAACGAGCACATGGTTTGACCATCAATGCGTTGAAGTGTGTTCAAAAATGTTCACCCATTTTACCTATCGTTAATAAGTTATTTACTTATAACAATCCAATATTAACGCAACATATTCACGGTATTTCTTTTGATAATCCTATCGGGTTAGCTGCAGGTTTTGATAAATCTTGTGAAGTTCCAAAAGCACTTGAAAACATTGGCTTCGGTGCAATTGAACTCGGCGGTATAACACCTAAGCCTCAACCAGGTAATCCAAAACCACGCATGTATCGTTTACTAGAAGATGATGCACTCATCAATCGTATGGGATTCAATAATAAGGGTATGGATAAAGCATTAAGTAATTTACGTAATCATTCATGCTCAATACCAGTAGGATTAAATGTTGGTGTGAATAAAACAACTTCTTATGAAAATCGCTATCAAGATTACATTAAAGTGATCGATACATTTAAAAATGATGTCTCATTCTTTACAGTGAATATTAGCTCCCCAAATACAGAAAATCTCCAAAACTTTCACGACGAAGATGAATTTTCGATGCTATGTGATGCTTTAAAAACATTTAAAGCTAAGAACAATATTAATGTACCTATCTTTTTAAAGTTAACATCTGATATGGAATTAGATGGTTTTAAAAAAATCTTGCCTTCAATTACAGATACATTCGATGGGGTTATGTTGGCAAATACCACACGACAACGCGATGGATTAAATTCAAAAAATAAAATTCAAGAAGGTGGTTTGAGTGGCAGACCATTATTCGAAAGAAACTTACAGCTGGTTAAATATGCCTATCAACAAACACGAGGTAACTTCTTAATTATTGGAACTGGTGGTATATTCAGTTCTGAAGATGCTATCAAAATGTTAAGAAACGGTGCGTCATTACTACAAATATACTCTTCATTAGTCATTGAAGGACCAGGTTTGACTAAGAAAATGAATAAAGAAATCGCGCATTATTTAACTCGACATGGTTATGCTAATGTAAGTGATATTATTGGTTTAGATGCATAAATTACAATTATGAAACTGCCTTTTAAATAATGAATAATTTAATAAATAATGTATAAAAGTTTAAGAACGCTATTATTCATTGGAGGTCCTATCATGGGTAAAAATAACAAAGCAGATACCGATACTAAAAAAGATAGTAATAACAACCATAAACATCAAAATGACCATATAGATAGACAAGGTTTAAATGGTTATCAAAAAACTGATTTGGATCTTGAGATAGAACGAGAACTACAGGAAATGATGGAAAATGGAGAATCTGATAAAGAAACAAAAAGTAAGCATTTCAAAATCTTATCTTTCGTTTCAATGATTGTCATTGCAGTGATAGCCATCATACGATTCATACAAAAAACGATATAAATATACAAATGCCTACTCATATGAGTAGGCACATTTTATATTTTAAAATTGTTGTAAAAATGCTTGAGCATCTTTATTTATTTGTTTAAAATCTATACCTTGCTTCATCGCTGCAAATACACAGCCACAATAACATTGTCTAAAAATATTATAATCATTACACATTTCGATAGAACGTTCATACCCTTTATTCTTTTTAAAATCACTTGGTAAATATTTTACATTATATATATTTTGTACATCCATACCTAGTTCATTGATTAATTGGGCATTTTTCTTTGGAGAGAGTGTGATTGCACTACCAAAATAATCGTAACCATGTTCTAAAGCAGCTTTTGCAACAATTTCTAATCGCATCTCGAAACAAGCCGTACACCTTAGTCCACCTTCCGGCTCTTCAGTTAGACCTTTATCTTTTGCCATTTTCATAAATTTATGCGGTTCATATTCGGCTTCAATATACTTTACATTTGCACCTGTTTTATTATTAAAATCATTTACAAATTGTTCTTGAACTTTAGCACGTCTTAAATATTCACTTTTGGGATGTATATTAGGATTCGCAAAATAAATCGCTATATCCGCATATTGTGTTAAAAATTCTAACGTATATGTACTACAAGGTGCACAACAACTATGAAGTAAGATTTTTGGACGTTCTCCATCACGTTCCCATTGAGAAATTATCTTTCTTAATACTTTATCATAGTTGATTTTTTGATTTTTCATTTTAGCTAAAATTTGATTCGCTTCAATCACAATATGACCTCTCTTTCATCTACATAACACATTATTTAATAATATTATATATTACCGAATATATAAAGGAAATATTGAACGTACAAGACAATTCGACTTTAACTCTTAAAAAATTTAAAAAAGTGACCGAATTCGAATTGCGTGTATTGCCACATTTTAACAACAAGTCCTAAAAATAAAAATTTGTAACATAGCTACTTTAAAATTAGTCATCAATTCCCACTATAATAAAACACCTGAGACAATTATTTTTGCCTCAGGTTCTTGCATTAAATATTAATAACCAGATCCAACTTCTTCACCATCTTCGTCATATTCTGTAACATAACCGTCGTCAATGTCTACCGTGTACGATCCAGCTAAATCTCCATCTTTATCTAAGAATGAAAAGCCCCATTTACCATCACCGGTTTTTTCAGGTTCTTTATACGTATACGTATCAGTATCTAGTGTATGTCCTTCATATGACTCTACTTTATCAATTACATTTTCACGCGTTACTTCACCACTACTTGAATCGTTATCTGACTCGTCATCTGAATCATCATCGTATTTTTCATCTGATTTTTTATCGACATACTGATCAATAGCTTCTTCATCGAATTTGACTGTGACATCTGTCACACCACCATCTTTTTCGCTTGCACTTGCTACATTAACCGAATTCGATTTAAAAGTTTTTCCTTCGTATGAACCTTCAGCGTGAACGATAACTTCTTCATCTGGATCATAAGGACCATATGTTTCTGATGAAAAACCATCTCCTATTTCTTTACCATTAGCATATATTTTTACATTATCTAATATATATCCGCCTTCAGTATCAACATTAAAACGTTTTTGTTTAAACGATTCATATGCAATACTATCACTTTCACTCATATCAATTGTAATAGCGCCTTTAAAATTTTTACCTTCCATGTCTTTTGATGCTTTTAAATTATAATCACCGATAGGAAATGTTCCTAATTCTTTATCGTCATCTTCTTCTACAGAAATATGATGTTTATCCCCGTTAAATTCATAAGTAATTTCACCACTATCACTTGAAACGAGCGTAATTGTTTTTTGAGGAACATTAAATTGATAGTTATCAAAAAAAACATATTTTTTTCCGTCTTTAGATATATTTAAAATATTATTACCATTTGCATCTACAGATAAATTGTTATAGTGATTATTTTTAATATCTTTGGTGTTTTCTTCAACTTTGTCAGCAACATGCTTTAAATCATTTTCTGCTTTAATATACTTTAAGTACGCACGTGCTTCTTCTTCACTTAAACGATGATTGTTTGATGTTAATTGCTTAGATAACGATTTAGCATCGTCTTTTTTGATAGCATGTGCAATGTGAGTCGCTTGTTTTTCTGGTGACATTTGATTTTTAGCTATAGTAAAGATTACTACCAAAGCAATGATAATAGCTAACACTATAATAATAATCAACCAAGTTTTTTTATTACTCTTATTGGAACGTGGTTGATGATGAGAATAGCGTTGTTCTGAATATTTATAATTAGTTCCATCATTTCTCACAGATGTACCACAATTTGTACATACCTTTACACCTTCTCGAAGAGGTTGACCACAATGACTGCAATATTTCATATTTTAATAAGTTCCTCCTTCAAATAAATCTCCTAGTTCTTCTATAAAATCACCAAATATTTGATGGAAAAATGCCTCACCAAAAATACGAATAAATAAGAACAAAATAATGATATAAATAATCACACCATAAAAGCTGGATATTCTTGTTTGATTACCTGTGCTATACTTCGCAATTAGATAAATACCAGAAGCAATAAATAATAATAATGACAATAATGCTATACTTCCGCCAAAGCTGTATGATTCTGCTAATGTTAAAATTACAGAAATAATTAAAATTGCTAACGAAACACTATTAATTAACACATAGTCTGATAATACTTTTTTAAAGGTAATAGGTTGTCTAACTACTAAACGTGTAAGTCCAAATATTGCACCTACTATGACAACCAAAAATAGAATAATACCGAAAATGATACTCGTTACCAAACTACCTCTTGTAGTACCGAAAATACCAATCTCAACTGGTATTACGGAAGCGAGTAAAATTGCTAATACAATAAAACCGATTATTAATAATGATAATAATAATTTAAAACTGAAAACATGATTAGTTTGAATGATTTTATCAGGTGCAGTAAATGCACTTTTAAAGAACCCTTTACTTTCATTTGTTACTTGTTTAGCTTGTTGACCTATTTGACTTTGTTGTTGATTGTGATTGTGTTGATTTTGAGGAATTTCTCGATGTTGAGGTCTTTGGTGGTATGTAGAGAGATTTGATTGTTGGATATCATTATGTGACTGCTTAGATTGTAATGTTGAATCTGCTACGTCATTTTCATTTGATCTAGTCTCATCATGAGATGTTGAATCAACATTTTGATGAGTCGCTACGTTGTTTTCTTTATTATTTGATGTTATGTTTTGTTCTTCATCATTCTTTTCAGCTTTTGTTATTTCACTTTCTGCATTTCTGACTGACTGTGGATGTCGACTTATTTTATGCCCACATTCACCACAGAATAAATCATCATCTTCTATTGGATTACCGCAATTCGGACAATGCATATAAAACCCTCCTACAATAAATATTTTGTAATCTTTTAAATTATATCATTTTATTTATATTGTTTTCTATAAAAATCCTAAAAATCTTATTTATTTAATCGGGTATAGTGAATTGTGGTACATAGATTTCATATAAAGGAGTATATATTTTCCGCCACTTTTTCAACTCATATATTCTCAAATTGACTTATAGTAATAGCATGACATTTTACTTCATTATTACTATTTAGACATTTATTTCAAAACAATATCATTGAAATATAAAAAAGAGTCTGGACATCCATATACCTTGTGTCCAGACTCTTAATCATCCTCTTAGTAATTTATTGGTTCAATCATCATCTTATTTATAACTTTTCAGTTTTTTGATTTTAAAATCGATAATGAACCTATCAATTGAGAATGAATTCCATCTCATCTCTTATACATTTGATATCGTATTTTCTTTCTCATTTATCATTTCTATAATTTCATTATTTTCATTTAACACAGCTACTTTTGGTGAGTGATTTACCATTTCATCTTCATTTAATTGTGCATATGTCATAATAATAATGACGTCTCCAACTTCAACTAGCCTTGAAGCCGCGCCATTTAAACACATCTTTCCACTACCACGTTCTCCAGCAATGACATATGTTTCAAATCGAGCACCGTTATTATTATTAACAATAGCAACCTTTTCATTGGGTAAAATATCAACCGCATCTAATATATTGGCATCTATTGTTATACTTCCAACGTAATTTAAATTAGATTCTGTAACTCTAGCCCTATGGATTTTTGAGTTCATAAATGTTCTAATCAATATAGTCATCTCCAATAATTATATTATCTATCAATCTTGCTTTAGAAAATTTAACTGCCAATGATATGAATATTCGTCCATGAATCTCTGATTGTTGTATAAGATTTGGATAACTATAAATACCCAAATCATCAATATGTCCACTAATATTTTTGTTTAAATACGCAGCGATTTGACTTATAATCTCATTGCTATCTCGTTCACCCGCTTCATACAAATTCTTTGCTAAGCGTAGACTTTGATATAAATGTTTTGCCTCTCTTCGTTCTTCAGAGGTCAAGTAAATATTTCTAGAGCTTTTGGCTAAACCATCTTTTTCTCTTACGATATCAATGCCAATAACGTGTACAGGAAGATTAAAGTCTTTAACCATCTTTTCAACAATAGCTAATTGTTGCGCATCCTTTTTCCCGAAATAGGCATAATCTGGTTGCACAATATTAAATAATTTGTTGACCACGGTCACAACACCTTCGAAGTGTCCAGGTCTTTGTGCTCCCTCTAATACTTGTGCTAAATGTCCAACTTTGAGATGAACACCTAATTCTTCTGGATACATTTCATCTACACTTGGATGGAAAACATAGTCCACTTTTAACTTTTTTACTGCATCCACATCATCATCGAGTTGACGTGGATAAGCGTCAAAATCCTCATTTGGACCAAACTGTAAGGGATTCACAAATATACTAATAACCGTGAGATCATTTTCGTTTACAGATTGCTTCATCATGGTTAAATGACCATCATGTAAAGCTCCCATAGTCGGAACGAATCCTATTGTTTTACCTTCACGTTGATATTGTTTAACAATAGATTGCATTTCATTAATTTTTGTAATAACTTTAGTCATGTTGCTCTACCTCATCCATAATACGTTTTTTATAAGTATGCTTTTCAGAAGGAAACGCCCCGTCTTTAACCTCTTCATTATATTGCCTTAATCCATCAATACCGGTTGAAAAGTCTGCAAATTGTTTAACAAACTTAGCGTGTCGATCAACACCGTAATTTAACATATCATGATAAACTAATACTTGCCCGTCAGTATCTTTACCTGCCCCTATACCTATAACTGGAATAGTGATTTGCTGACTAATTTCTCGAGCTAAATCACTAGGTATGGCTTCTAAAACCAGTACTACTGCACCAGCAGTTTCCATTGCTTTAGCATCTTTGATAAGTTGCATAGCGGCTGCCTTTGTATCCCCTTGAAGTTTATACCCCATTACACCTACACTTTGAGGTGTAAGACCTAAGTGAGAAACAACAGGTATACCCATTTTAGTTGCTTTTTGAATAAATGATGTAAGATGAGCCCCTTCTACTTTGACAGCGTTAGCATTCGTGTTTTGATAAAGCTTAAGTGCATTTTTTAAATCTTCTTCATCACTTAAACCAACAGTCCCTATAGGCATATCAACAACTATAAATGTATCCGGAGCACCTCTTTTAACAGCCTTACCATGATGAATCATATCGTTCAATGTTACTTGAACAGTACTATCATATCCTAACACTGTCATTCCTAAAGAATCTCCTACTAAAATCATGTCAATTTCAGCTTGTTGTGCTTGCTTAGCACTAGGATAATCATAAGCTGTAACCATAGAAATCTTTTGCTGTGATGCCTTCATTTTGTTTAAATGATTTAAAGTTTTCAATTCATTTCACCCTCAATTTCCTTTATTATTAGCAATAGTATAATGAATCGTAAAAAGAAAGGAAAGAATAAAGTTATGACAATTGCCATTATAGGTTCAGGTGCAGTGGGTACAACATTAGCTGTTGAATTAAAAAAAGTTCTACCAGATACGGAACTCATCGGCCGGCAAGATAAATTAATGACCTATTTCCCAGAAAATACTACAAATGGATGTCATATTAAAGTGACTTCATTTAATCATATTAATCATACTTTTGATGTCATTATCATAGCTGTTAAAACACATCAATTGGATGACGTCATTAAACAATTACCTAAAATCACTCATGATAATTCGCTCATTATCTTAGCACAAAATGGCTATGGACAGCTTAATAAACTTCCATATCAACATGTCTTTCAAGCAGTCGTCTATATTAGCGGACAAAAAGTCAACAACAAGGTTCAACATTTCAGAGATTACCAACTATGTATTCAAGATAGCACACTAACTCGTCAATTCAAGCAAATGGTTCGTCCTTCCAAAATAGAGGTGGTTTTAGAAGAAAATATTGAAAAAAGCATTTGGTATAAATTATTAGTGAATTTAGGTATAAATACCATCACTGCTATTGGACGTCAACCAGCTAAAATTTTAAAATCTCCTCATATTGAGTCGATATGTCGTCGTATATTAGTTGATGGTCTTAAAGTTGCTAGAGCTGAACAAATTGACTTTGAAGATCATATCGTTGATGATATTTTAAATATTTATAAAGGTTATCCAGACGAAATGGGAACAAGTATGTATTACGATGTCATTAACAAGCACCCTCTTGAAGTCGAGGCCATACAGGGTTATATATATAAATGTGCAAAAAAACATCATTTAGAAACACCCTATCTAGATATGGCTTATACATTTTTATACGCTTATCACCTCGAATACACCCAACCAGATTGATATCTTAGGTGAATCATTCATTAAAAAATATGACTTTTTCTCAAATAAATGTCTTTATTCTACAAATAAACAACCTCATATTTGAAATGCGTTTACTTTATAAATTCTAACCATCATAAACATACAACAAAGCCTAGAACACAAATTCATGTCCTAGGCTTTGTTAACGTACAGACAATCTATACTTGAATTGAAGAAGTTATTTATATCAAACTTTTTCAATAGTAGTACAAGAAATCCCAACATTGTGAGTTTCATTCAGAAATTTTCTATGTTGGGATTCGTTACCAGGATAAGACAATATATTCAATACATATTTTATCCTATCCCTCATCTATTTAGTATACAAATCATCGTAGTCTATAATGTTTGGAGTTAAGGTACATCTAGCTAACAATTATTCAGCTTCTCTGATTTCATCAGCTATATCTTTATAGTCAATGTCAGCATCAGTAAATGATTTAGCATCTACTGGGAAGTGTTGTTCAAATGTTTCAAAGTTTTGTATTTCAACAGTCACATCATCCACTTCAAAGTCTAAAATATGACCACCGAAATCACGATCATCATTTGCAAAGTGAATATGGAAACCTGCAGAACCAATACCATGGAATAATTCTGGAGTGAAGAAACCTACGATTGAACCTTTGATATTTTCACGTGTTTCTTCAGGTTGTCTACGAGCTGAATCAATTAAACGTGTGTATGGAGGTTCTTGACCAGGCATCATACGTACATGCATTTTTTTAAACGTTCCTGAAATTTTAACTGCTGAGAACATATTTTCACTTGTCATTTGTTTTTTAACTTCATCGAATACTTCTTCTTGATTTTTATTAGAAGTTTTAAAACTTGAGTCTGACTTGAATTTTGTAACTGTTGCATATGGTGTCATTTCGTCGCCTGTCAATTCTATAAACTCTTTATGTTCATTTGCATGATAAGCTTTACCATCAACAAAAATTACTTCTCCATCAGAACCTGTAAGCGTAGCAATACCTAAATCACCATGCTCTAATAAGTCATTAATTGAAGCAGTTCCTTCTAATAAACCTGCCATTAAAGTTCCTAATGTTCCGTGTTGATACAATACATTAGTCATTCATAATCACTCCTATTAATATTCATTACTTGAAGAAACGCATCCTAAGGTAGCCTTTCAACCTTAGAGTGCGTTCTATTAAAATTCAACTTAGTATCATTGATTAATATATTAATTTAAAGCATTGGGTAACATATTTGTAGATAATTTAACATTATCTGCATAGTTAACTGGGATATCAATTAATACTGGTCCATCAGTTTCGTAACCCTCTTTAAGTGCTGCCTCTAATTCTTCTTGATTAGTCACACGTAATCCTTTAGCGCCAAATGATTCTGCATATTTTACATAATCAACTGGTCCAAATTCTACACCTGCAGAGCGTTTGTATTTCATTTCTTCTTGGAATTCAACCATGTTATAACGACCATCATTCCAAATTAATTGAATGATATTTAAGTTTTTACGTACTGCAGTTTCTAATTCTTGTCCTGAGAATAGGAAACCACCGTCTCCAGCTACAGAAACAACTTGTGTATTTGGACGTACAAGTGCAGCTGAAATAGCCCATGGAAGTGCAACACCTAAAGTTTGCATACCGTTACTGAATAGTAAATGTCTAGGATTGTAACTTCTGTATTTACGAGCCATCCAAATGTAATGGCTTCCCACATCTACAGTTACAGTAGTATCATCAGTTAAAACTTTTTGCATTGTTTCAATGATTTCAACTGGGTGCATCACACCTTCTTTGTGAGTTGCTTTAATTCCAGTTGCTTCTATGATTTCGCCTCTTAATTTTTCAAGTTCATCTAAATGATCTTGATTAATAAATGGTTCATTTACATGTTCAGAAATCATATCGATTGTACTTGCAATGTTTCCAATTAACTCTTTAACTGGTTGCATGTAATTTGTGATTTCAGCATGTTCTTCGTCGACATTGATGATTTTAGTATCTAATTCTTTATTCCAGTTACTTGCTTCATATTCAATAGGGTCATAACCGATTGTGATAACTAAATCACTTTTTCTAAGTAATTCGTCACCCACTTGGTTTCTAAATAAACCAACACGACCGAAGAAGTGATTTTCTAATTCGCGACTAATTACGCCGGCACCTTGGAATGTTTCAACAACAGGTAAATTTGTTTTTTGAACTAAACGGCGAATAGCTTCTGTTTCAGCTTGGCTTGAACTTCTCATTCCAGCTAATAATACTGGGAATTTAGAATTTTTAATAGCCTCAATCACTTCATTAATTTCTTGTTCTGAAGGTACACCAAGATGTGGTTTTTGACATAATGAAATTGCATCAGCTTTGACAGGTGATGAAATAACATCTTGTGGAATACTGATAAAGCTCGCTCCATTTTTACCTGAAGTAGCTGTACGCATTGCATTCGTAATAACCTCTGATAGTGATTCTGGATCTTGTACTTCTGCACTATATTTAGTTGAGGATCTAAGTAATGATGCATTATCAATACTTTGATGTGTTAAACGTAATAAGTCATTTCTTTTAACTTGACCACCGATAGCTAATACAGGGTCACCTTCAGAAGTTGCAGTTAATAAACCAGTAGTTAAGTTACTTACCCCTGGGCCACTTGTAGTAATAGCCACACCTGGTTTTCCTGTTAAACGACCAATACCTTGTGCAATCATCGCTGCATTTTGTTCATGACGCGTAACGACTAATTCAAGATCGTCATCCTCTAGTGCATTAAATAAGTAGTCGATTTTTGCACCTGGAATACCAAATACATACTCAACTCCATTATTTTTTAAAGTATCAATTACCATTTGTGCTGCAGAATATTGTTTTTCCGCCATTTATATTCATTTCCTTTCAAAAATTAAGTTCATTCAAAACATCTTCGTCATTCTTATAAGTTTTAAACTAAATGTTTTATAGAATCATAAGTGTCTTCTAAAGTTTTCACTGATTTTTCTAGTAATTGTAGTTCGTTATCATTTAATGGTGTTTCATAAATTTTAACTGCACCATTTTGATTGATAAGTGTTGGTAAGCCAAGATAAACATCTTTAAATCCATATTGACCATTAAGTTGACTAGAAACTGTCAAAATACTATTTTCATTATTTAATAAAGCTTTAGAAATACGTAATAATGCTAGAGCTATACCATAATACGTAGATCCTTTAGCTTGAATGATGTCGTAAGCAGCATCTCTTGTATTAATATAAATTTCATTCGCTTTAGCATCGCTACCAGTTTCTTCTTTCAATGTATCATACACTGAAATACCTCCAACGTTTGCTTGAGACCAAACTGCAAGTTCAGAGTCACCATGTTCACCTATAATGCTAGCGTGAACACTACTTGCAGTAACACCTAATTCTTTACTTATTAAATATCTGAATCTTGCACTATCAAGCACTGTACCAGAACCAATAACACGTTCAGCTGGTAAACCTGTAACTTCTTTAACATAACGTGTTAAAATATCAACTGGGTTTGCAGCAATTAAGAAGAAACCATCAAAGCCACTATCCATGACACTAGTTACGATACTTTTCATGATTTTAGTATTTTTCTCAACAAGTTGTAAACGAGTTTCACCCGGTTTTTGAGGTGCACCTGCTGTAATAACAACTAAATCTGCATCTTTACAATCTTCATATTCTCCGGCTTTTACAGTCACTGGTGAAGCACTGTAAAGTGCACCATGGTTTAAATCTTTAACGTCTGCTTCCACTTTATCTTTTGCAATATCAATAATTACAAATTCATCTGCAATTCCTTGAGTCACCATAGCAAATGCATAACTTGAACCTACGGAACCGTCTCCTACTAGAACAACTTTTTTCCCAAATTTTTTCATTTTAACGAACTCCTTCATAATAAAGTTACACAAATAACTGTGTTAGCTTATTTGTATAATATTTCTATTAAAATAACTAGAATTTTACTTCAGTTCAGATATAAAAAATTCATTTTAATGACAATTTTTCAACACTTTTCTGAAGTAATCAACTCAGCGACTAACTTTATTACGTTTATTATTATAGTACGTGACAAAGTATTAATAAAATACATAATAACGATGTTAACCATTCATAAAAGGAATAGGTTTCCTATAGAAAAATGTAATACTTTGTTTGTTCATATATGAAATAAACGAATGTGAGTTAATCGCGGTCTTTTTTCGACAATAAAGACATCAATTCAATACCTTTATTAAAAGACTACCTACTAGGCCATACCCACCTCTATGTATAAACTAACAATTAAATACAATGAATTCCAAATATTTATCAATAAGTATAACGTCAAAGCATCGAAAAATCGTAATTGATTAAAATATCTACCGTCGCATACCTTTTTCAAGAATTTATAATATAAAAGTTTAACATCGGCACATTTTAAAACTAAGCCATCAACTTCCAATACACAAAACACCTGAGACAAATATCAATGTCTCAGGCTCAGTTATTTAAGTATAAACACCTACTTGAAAAGCACACTTCAATTTATGTACTAGTCATTTTAATATTTAAATAGTGGAGCAAGAACTATTAGTGTACCTTAATGAATTTTAAGTGCATATGTACAATACATTAAAAATGTGTTCGTGCCTCTAACATATCTTTGGCGTTATTAAAAATAGACAAGTTGTTATATCGACTTTGATATAAAATCCTTTACTAAGTATTAAGCTATGTTGGTTTCATCTCAGAAATAAATTCGATCCATTTGCGAGTTACATGATTGAGATAAGCATCTTTTCGCCATATCACGCCAAGATGCCATGATAATTCAACATTCTCTAATTGAATGGACGTTACGTTATTCCCCATTAAATTAACTAAACTTTCTGGAACGATACTTATTCCAATTCCTTGTTGAATCATGTTAGCGATAAAGCTAATTTGAGAAATATTAGCAACAGTTTTAGGGTAATAGCCTAGCCTTTTACAATTCTCTATAATTTGATCTTTTAAATAATAATCATCATGAAATAAAACAAACTCTTCATCTTTCAAATCTGCCATGTCTACTTTATTTAAATGTGCTAAGTGGTGGTCATTACTTACTACTAATAGTAATTCCTCGTTATACAAAGAAGTTGAATGAAATTCACTGTGATCTACAGGTAGTGTAGTAATACCAATATCCACATCATCATTAGATGTTAAGTTCTCAACAATTTTACCACCACCCTCAATCACTTCATATGTCACATTAGGATAGAGTCTGTGAAACTGATTCAATGCATTTGTAAACATTTGAACATTCATCATTGGTGATAATCCTATTTTAATATGACCTTTTTGAACGTTCACAATGTCATTCATTTCTAAAGATAATTTCTCGAATAAAGCTAAAAATTCTAAACTATTATCATAAAATGTTTGACCTATATCTGTTAGTTTTATTTGTTTTTGTGACCGGTCAAACAATGTAATATCATATTCATTTTCAATATTTTTAATCGCTTTGCTAATCGTTGACTGCGCAATGTATAAGTGTTCAGATGCTTGCGTCATACCACCTTGTCGTACAACTTCTACGAAATATTTAATTTGTTTAATTTCCATTTATATTCATCCTTAATTATTAACATTTGATTGATAGATATTTCTTCACATAGAACCATCGTTTGATATCTAGCATTTTTTCATCGACATAACTTCTTCAATTATTCATTTACACTAACACTGATTAAACAATAAATCCTTGTATATATTTGTTTCAATTGACTAATACCGATTATTTTTCATCAGTATCACGATGCTCTCTTTTACGATAACATGTTTTACAAATATAGTTACTTTACTAATTTATAAATCATGTGAAGAAATACATGACAAATACCATAATTTAAAACTCCTGTGATATTAACATTCAATTTATATCTTTTTGTCCCTATTGAAATTTAACTATATTAACTTAATCACTGTGAAAATAATTTTTATTAATTTTTCAGAATTTTTAGACAAAACATTTATCTTCTGTGCTATTATATTAATTATCAGAATCAGCCAACTCATTTATCTACATGTAGATGATTTTTAATACGTATTGTTAAGGAATGTTTGCTGACTCATGTTAATAGTAAGTTGATGTTATGGAGGTTTGTTATGGGAAGTTTTTTTAATCGGATGACTCGGAAAGAGAATCCTACTATTTATCAAAATAAAGATGGGCATCTTAAACGCACGCTACGTGTACGCGACTTTCTTGCACTAGGTGTTGGTACAATTGTTTCTACATCTATCTTCACTTTACCAGGTGTTGTCGCCGCTGAGCATGCCGGACCTGCTGTTTCGTTGTCATTCTTATTAGCTGCTATTGTGGCAGGTCTTGTAGCCTTTACTTATGCAGAAATGGCATCTACAATGCCTTTTGCTGGATCAGCTTATTCATGGATTAATGTACTTTTTGGTGAATTATTCGGATGGGTTGCCGGTTGGGCGCTTTTAGCAGAATACTTTATTGCTGTTGCTTTCGTTGCTTCTGGCTTTTCTGCTAACTTAAGAGGTCTTATTGCACCATTAGGTATTTCTTTACCTAAATCATTATCTAATCCATTTGGAAGTAACGGTGGTGTCATTGATATCATTGCTGCTGTGGTGATTATTTTAACTGCATTACTATTATCACGCGGAATGAACGAAGCTGCTCGTATGGAAAATATATTGGTTATTTTAAAGGTGTTAGCCATCATTTTATTTGTGATTGTAGGGCTCACTGCGATAAATTTCAGTAACTATATACCATTTATTCCAGAACATAAGGTTACTGAAACTGGTGACTTTGGAGGTTGGCAAGGTATTTATGCTGGAGTTTCAATGATTTTCTTAGCTTATATTGGTTTTGACTCTATTGCTGCTAATTCAGCTGAAGCGATTAATCCACAGAAGACAATGCCTAGAGGAATCTTAGGATCACTCATAGTAGCTATTGTATTGTTTGTTGCCGTAGCACTTGTTCTTGTTGGCATGTTCCACTACTCTCAATATGCTGATAATGCAGAGCCAGTAGGTTGGGCATTACGAGAAAGTGGTCATGGTATTATTGCTGCAATTGTTCAAGCAATTTCTGTTATCGGTATGTTCACTGCATTAATTGGTATGATGCTTGCAGGTTCACGTCTATTATATTCATTTGGACGAGATGGTTTACTCCCTTCTTGGTTAAGTCAATTAAATCACAAACATTTACCTAATCGAGCACTTGTCTTACTTACAATCATTGGTGTAGTTATCGGATCAATGTTCCCGTTTGCTTTCTTAGCACAATTGATTTCCGCAGGTACCCTTGTTGCATTCATGTTTGTGTCACTAGCCATGTATCGATTAAGAAAACGCGAAGGGAAAGATTTACCTAAGCCAGAATTTAAATTACCTTTATATCCTATTTTGCCTGCAATTACATTTATATTAGTATTGCTAGTATTTTGGGGATTAAGTTTTGAAGCTAAATTGTATACACTGATATGGTTTATTGTAGGTATAATTATTTATTTAATTTATGGAATTAGACATTCCAAAAAGAATGATGAAGAAGCGTATCAAGTACCTAGAGAATAAATGAAAGACCCATAGATTAAATTAAAATATAGGGAGTAGGACAACGAACTCGTTATGAATTCTGTCCCACTCCCTATATTAATATTGTTATTTAGTGTCGAGGCTTTGCTATTCATCTACTTTTTTCTTACCAACCTTGACCACTAATGTCATATTGATTTAATTCTCCTCTTTCCAACTTTTCAAGCGCCTGTTCTATTGTATCTAATGCTTTATCAAGTTGCTTATAGGTAATCACAAGTGGTGGTTGAAATCTTAAAACATTACCCGCAACTGCTATGATAATCACACCATTTTCAAAGCAGTAATTACATATCTTTAATGCTGCTTCAGAATCTCTAGTTTTCTCAATTTTATTTGATACTATGTCTATTCCAATTGATAATCCAATACCTCGAACATCACCTACATATTGGTAACGTTCTATCCATGGGTCTATTCTTTTTCTAACATAATTCCCTTTTTTCCATGAGGCGTTTAGTAAATCTTCATCTTCAATCATCTTTATCGTTGCTAATGCTGCTTCACAACTTACAGGATTTGCACCAGTTGTAAATAAATGTGCAGGTGCTTCAAGACTTTCCATGATTTCTTTACGACCTACAATCGCAGACATTGGTAAACCACCAGCTAATGACTTTCCAAATGTCATTAAATCTGGAGTAAAATGATAATGATCCACGGAACTCCACTTTCCTGTACGACCTAATCCTTGTTGGATATCATCAACTGCAATAAGAATATTGTGAGCGTGGCAAAGCTCTTGTAATGCTTCAAAATAACCTGGTACGGGTTCAAGTAAGCCACCGTCACCTTGAATTGTTTCAACCACAATACATGCCACTTCCTCCGCAGGGACGTATTTTGCAAACATTTCTTTTAAAGGCGCTAAATATTCCTCAACCGTGTTAGGTTTAGCTTGATCAAACATCCCCCTATACTTATCGGGAAAAGGTATATGGTAAAATCCATTAAGTAATGGTCCATAATGCTTACGCATATTCAAACTAATTGAAGACATTGATAATGAACCAAATGTTGAACCATGGTATGCATTGGTAAAACTTATGATGTATGGACGTCCTGTATACGCACGTGCAAACTTTATAATCCCATCATTAGCATCAGAGCCACTTAATCCGAAAGTAACTCTCTTCTCATAATTTCCAGGAGCAATGTCACATAATTTTTTTGATAATCGCACTAACGGTTCATGATACATATATGCCGGTGTATAATGAATGAATTTCTCAGTTTGGTTCTTAATTGCTTCAACTACTGGCTTCGGAGCGTGACCCACATTTTGTGAACTTGCACTTGCTAATAAATCAATATAAGACTTACCCTCTATATCGATTAACGTGGCTCCATAACCATGATCAATAACTAGAGGATAATATTTAATCCGTCCAGAATGTGCAAAATAACGTTCATCTTCATCTATCAAATGACTAACTTTACTCATTGAGTTCCCTCCCAATAATGACTCTTTTTAATATAGCTATCTACATATGAAGCTATAAAACTATCAACTGCTATCGTTTTAAAATAAATCAATACTAATAGGATAGTAATCAATATACTAACAATTTTCAGATTTGTAAATATTTTCTGATAATTAAAAATATTTTCGTTACGAATCTTTTGTGATAAAGAAATATATGTCCTTGAGGCTTAGAAGATATGCTTAAAGGGAATATAAAATAAAATATTTTACGAAGGATATTAATATGAATGGGTTAAAAATATTTTATCATTTATTATACGCAACCACGATTAGCGTGCTATTACTTATTTTAACTATATTAATGGATGTGTTACTACAAAACACACACTTAACTCAGTTATTACTCAATATTGATTTTTTAATCAACCCTGATGAAGTGCCAACAATTATCGAAGTACTGATTCATTTAAGTATCGGAATATTGATTTATATCACCTTTTTAATTATCTATCATTATTCAAAATTCTTGTATCGTCTAGCATACTTACCTTTAGTATTAATATTTGCTTTGATGTATCCACTTCTCGTTTTTCTTGCGCAACGCTCAATTTTTTTCTTTAGTTGGAACGAATTTGCATGGTGGTTAGTTGCACATCTTTTTTTCATTATTTTAATGGCGAGTTGTCTACCTATCATTTCGAAAAAAACTTTATGATTTTAAAACTCATTTCTCAATGTCTTTTACATATTATAAAATAAATATTGGCAGTAGAAACATCATAGATAATTATACTATGATATCTCTACTGCCCTATTAGTTATTCTGGCTCTCCATCTTCATCATACTTCGTTACTTCTCCATCTTTATCGATAATATAAGATCCTTCTAAATGACCTTCTTTATCTGTAAACGAGAACCCCCAACTACCATCACTATCTTTTTCTGGTTCTTTGTAAATATATGTGTCTGTATCTAATTGATGCCCTTCGTAGTCCTCAACTATATCGATAACATTACTTCGTGTCACCGTTACTTCATCAGAACTGCTTGATTGATTTTCCGATTCAGAAGTATCATCTTCATCTTTTAAATTATCGCCAACTGAAAATTGAGTCCTCATCATCTGACTTATCTTATTGATTTCACTTTCACTTGCGTTGTATAACTTAACTGTACGAGCATCATCTATAATGCGCTGAGATTCTTTTTTAGAGTAATCAGCGTCACGCCAACTCCCTTGAAAATGTGATGGTACATTATATATTGTAATTGTGCCATCTCCATTATTTTTATAATAAACTGAACCTGCTGCAGTAACACTTGCTGTTAACAATTCTGTTCCTTCAGGTAGTTTAGCTGATTCGTCTGGGTGATAGGGATCTAAAACTTTATTAGAAATATTTTGATGTACAATTTCTAAATCGTCAAAAGGAAGGTCACTATCACCTCTATAGCTATCTAAAGCAGTTAACCAAACTTGAGCATAGTATTTATTCGAATGGGTATCTTGTTGTGTGTCTTGCTGATTACCTCCTGTTTGATTTCTACTTGTACTTGATTTTGAATCTCTGTTATTTTTATCCCCTGATTGTTGATCATCATTTATCGTTGAGCTTCCTTTATTATCACTATCTCCAAGACCACAACCGGCTAATATTAATACTGTAAACGCACATATCATTGCTAATTTCTTCAATTCAAATACTCCCCTACATTCTAATCTATTTAACACAACAAAATAAACCACTTTATAAAATAATTATAAACTAACTATTTTTAAAAATGTACAACAATTTAACAGATTATTAAAAATTCGCTATTTACTAAGCAATACTTGACGTCTTTTTTACTGCTGTATCATCAGCAATGATTTATAATTATTAAGATTTTTAACGTATCTTAAAATTTGTATTTGAATTCTTTTAAACCACTATTATCTCGCTATCAAGGTGCTAAACTATAATCGTAAAGTAATTTAAATACATCATATATCATCAATTCGAAATGGGGTTATCAATGTGAAAAAGATTTCTCTAATTGCAACGACTGTATTAACAGGATTATTATTATTTCCAAGTGTCAATGACACAACGACACATGCAGCCGAAGTAACATCTCAAGATGCACAAGCTGTAGCAATTCAAGCTATGAAAAATAGTGGTGGCAATCCGGACTTACAAAATTTCAAAAAAGTTAAGGATAAAGGGGATTATTTCACAATTGATATCAATAATAAATCTGGTGCAGGTGTCGGTACTTATAAAGTATACAAAAATGGTGTGGTGCTATATAAAAGTGGAGATTATGGAGAATATAGTCAACTCAATACACCACAATGCTATGTTGCACAAGATATTGCTACAACATCTTCACAAGTAAAACAACACTCTACTCAACAGACACAAGCAGTGGATAGCACACGTGAACTCAATTCATATTACGTAGGTCAAGTTCAATCTTCTGACTTACCACAACAAAGCTCATCTGATATGCTACCGAATACTGGTATGAAAGATAAAAATTTCAATACAAATGGTATAATAAGTCTATTTTTACTCACTGCTGGTTTCATTGCACTTTACCATCAACCTTTACGTAAAATGACATAGTTCTTTGAATATCATTTTGGGATAGTATGATGTTGCACCACGATGATGTCTGAATTCAGTCTTAGGAATTGTTTCTACAAAATCGTTTGTGGAGATAAGAACTGAAGTTTTCTTTGGTAAAGTAAGTTGAGTCATATTATAATCTTTA
>NZ_KV834827.1:29973-90634 GCF_001837945.1 Staphylococcus sp. HMSC077D08
GTAAATGAATTTATAAAAAACTCATTTACTGGTTATTTTGCTAGAAATTATGTGCCAATCTCTCCTTTTAATT
The DNA here is from genome assembly GCF_001837945.1 of Staphylococcus sp. HMSC077D08. NCBI lineage: Bacteria > Bacillati > Bacillota > Bacilli > Caryophanales > Staphylococcaceae > Staphylococcus > Staphylococcus sp. HMSC077D08. The sequence continues at coordinate 30,047 of NZ_KV834827.1, forward strand.
TCAATATTTGTAAAATAAATAGTTAAGTAACTAAAAGTATAACTAAACTATAGTTTGTAAAATATTTTGAACACACTCTCCTACCAATAACATAAATATTGAAACAAGCTTGATAATAGCGCATTTTAATCCACTATCAACTACCCATATGTAAAAATCCTTGAGTCAATGACTTAAGTTTCATATTAATCGAACATGAACGAATCCCCAATTCTTTTACAAAATTTTGAAGAATATATCACTTTTTCAATAACGTTGAATAGAATTTAACTACCTGGGTAAACATCATAATGTAATTGCTAAAACTAACGTAATCTATACGTTTTTATAAATAAAAGGAGGACATCATAATGAAATATATTGTGGTAGGTACATCTCATTCAGGATATGAAGTAATCCAAACATTGCTTAAAGAAGATGAAAATGCTGATATTCAAGTTTTTGAAAGTGCAGATCAACCGTCCTTTTTATCTTGTGGTATTCAAAGTTATCTTGAAGACATCTCATCATCACTAGATGATTTACATTACGCATCCGTTGACTCTTATAAGGCACAAGGTGTAAACATTCATACGAATAGCACAGTCACAGATTTAGATACTGACAATAAGACTGTTACAGTTGAACACCAAGGTCAAACATCAACTTATTCTTATGATAAATTGTTCCTAAGTCCCGGCGGTAAACCTGTTACACCTCCAGTCGATGGAATTGAAAAATATAAACATGTATTATTTATGCGTGGACGCGATTGGGCAAATCAAATTAAAGAACGCATGAAAGATGCCAAAAAGGCTGTTGTAGTCGGAGGTGGCTATATAGGTATTGAAGCTGCTGAAGCTTTTGCTAAAGCAGGCATAGATACTACAATCGTAGATGTCGCTGATCGTATATTAAACACTTACTTAGATAAAGAGTTTACAGATGTATTAGAAACAAATGCACAGCAACACGGTCTTCATTTTAAAGGTGGCGAAACAGTACAATCACTTTCAGGAAATCAAAATAGCGAAGTAACTACTGTAGTTACAGACAAAAATGAATATGATGCAGATACTGTTTTATTTGCTGTAGGTGTCGAACCGGCTACCGAGTGGCTAAAAGATAAAATAGATTTAGGTAAAAAAGGAATTATAAACATTAACCACCAACAACAAACATCTGCTAAAGATGTCTATGCAGGTGGCGATGCGACATTAGTTCCTTTTGCACCAGTATCTGAGGATCGTTATATTGCATTAGCAACAAATTCAAGACGCCAAGGCGTTGTCGCAGCAAAAAACATGTTGGGTAAAAAAATGACAATGCCACGTGTTTCTGGTACTTCAGGTTTACAATTATTTGATTATAAATTTGGACAAACTGGCATTCACGGTACAGAAATCGATAATTATGATGGCAATTTAGGTCAAACATATGTAGAAGAATTGATTCGTCCTCAATTTATGCAAAATGATACGAAAATTCATATGAAAATTATTTATGATAAAGACACTCACCGTATACTTGGTGGTCAAGTCATGTCAAAAGAAGATATTACTGCTTCTATTAATACAATTTCAGTAGTTATATCTGCTGGTTTCACACTTGAACAACTCGCTGTCCAAGATTTCTTCTTCCAACCTGATTATGATAGACCATGGCATTACCTTAATGTTTTAGCTCAACAAGCATTGGGAGATACATTTGGTAGCGATAAGATGTTATTCTAAATCTCTTAATCTGATATAAGATAAAGTACTTATAAGCATAGGATATCTAATGTTGTCCTAGGTTGATTTAACCATTATCAGTTGATAATTAAATTGCACCAGTTAAACTTTTTCAATTTTATTCGTCGGTGTTTCTGACGATATGATGCATTTAAGGAAAATCATTGTTACGATTTATTTATATTTTACACATCTAAATCATAGTTAATTACAACAATTATGTGATTTTTCATCATTTTTAAGTAGAAAAACTTGAGATAAAAAGTAATTTTTATCATACTGTATATGAAAGTTATATTAAGGAGTGGAAAGTATGAATAAAGAACAATTAGAAAAAATGACTCATGGTAAAGGATTCATTGCTGCATTAGACCAAAGTGGTGGTAGTACACCTAAAGCACTTAAAGAATATGGTGTGAATGAAGACCAATACAGTAATGAAGACGAAATGTTCCAACTTGTTCACGATATGCGTACACGTGTTGTAACTTCACCTTCATTTTCACCTGATAAAATTTTAGGTGCGATTTTATTCGAACAAACTATGGATCGCGAAGTTGAAGGTAAATACACTGGAGACTATTTAGCGGACAAAGGCGTTGTTCCTTTCTTAAAAGTCGACAAAGGTCTTGCTGAAGAGAAAAATGGCGTACAATTAATGAAACCAATTGATGATTTAGATGAAACTTTAGATCGTGCAAATGAACGTCATATCTTCGGTACTAAAATGCGTTCTAACATCCTTGAACTTAATGAACAAGGAATCAAAGATGTTGTTGAACAACAATTTGAATTCGCTAAAAAAATCATCGCTAAAGGTTTAGTACCTATTATCGAACCAGAAGTTAATATTAACGCTAAAGATAAATCTGAAATTGAGAAAGTTTTAAAAGCTGAAATCAAAAAAGGTTTAGATTCATTAAACGATGATCAATTAGTTATGCTAAAATTAACTATTCCTACAGAAGCTAACTTATATAAAGAATTAGCTGACCACCCTAATGTTGTACGTGTAGTAGTATTATCAGGTGGTTACAGCCGAGATGAAGCTAACAAATTGTTAAAAGATAACGATGAATTAATTGCAAGCTTCTCACGTGCATTAGCAAGTGACTTACGTGCTAGCCAATCACAAGAAGAATTCGATAAAGCATTAGGCGATGCTGTAGATTCAATCTATGATGCGTCAGTAAATAAAAACTAATTATTTATCAGTTCATAACGAACAATGTTTTCTCTTAACAACATCACATTGTCTAGAGAAATATTAAAACCGTGTGGTAGATTAATCTGACCACACGGTTTTTTTATACTTTACACACATTTTGTCCTTTGATTATTCATCGAACGACATACTACTTTCGATAATTTTTTTAAATACACCAAGTTGATAAGATGAAAAATCGTTTTGAGCACTTAAGAACGGCGCTGATGCAACTTCAACGTATTTATGATTATCATCATTATCTAATTCCGTTGGTGAAAATAGATAATAAGCTAATATGGCTGAGGAAATATCATTCTCTTCATCAGAATCACTGCCTAATATTGAAACTTGAGTGTATGGTTTTCCTTTATATTTCGTCTGTAAAATACCATATGATGTCGCTTTAGGATCTTTCAAACGCGTTAAATCTTCCAATGTCTTAACTTCTTCTAAGTCTTTAGCTTTAACCATTTTCTTTTTGTCTAAAGCAAAAAATCCAGGTTGAATATTTGTAGCTACTAATTTACCTTCTTTAAATGTTGCAAGTATTTGAGCGTAGGACATAGGTTGCTTATTTTTACCTGCTTTTTTACCATCTGGATCTACATACATATAATTGATATGTTTAATATTTTTTTCCTTACTTTTCATTCGTTTAATCTCTACACCTTTTTTATCTTTAAAGAACTTATTAACTTCTTCAATGGATGATCCTTTAGATTCTTTTGTGTATTTATAATCTGCAAGTGTTACCTTATCCATTAATTTTTTATAGTCTTCCCAGCCTTGCAATCCCGTTTTGTTTGTAAAACCTTTTTCTGTAATAAGTGCATCGATTTCGTTAAGAACTGGCTTTTGTTTAAGATCCTTAGCTTCTTTTTCTAGTTCTTTATATTCGTCCTCTTTTGTATATTCAGTCGCCACGTCCGTTTTTTTCTCAGAGCTTTTAGATGATGACTTTTCATTAGAAGATTGATCTGAATCATTGCTATTTGAACATCCCACAAGAGCAATTGACATCACAATTAATAAAATTCCCAAAAATTTTTTCATATTCTATCTCCTTTTAATTTTTATATACAGAGAAATAACAATTAAATATTGATTAGTTTTAAATTGCTATTTATAACTTTATAATACACTATTTAAGGTTTTGAATATATAGTTACCTATACATATTTTTATTTATTAATTTTACAAAATGAATTTTCATTAATTATCTATCAATTAAAGAAAAGATATGAAATATACTTTGTATTGAAATTTTTTCGCTGCCTTATCATAGGATATGATAGTTAACAATCTTGATTTAAATCCCTTTCATCTGCAAATTAACCATCGACTGTTAATATATAAAAATGCCTGAGACACTCATTGTCTCAGGCATTTAAAATATTAAATACAGCAACTTTACCTAATAAGGATTAATAGATAACGCTATATCTTTTTATTTTGCTTTATTATAGAATCCTAATTCAAGATCTTTAGATGTTTGTTTACGTATTTTTCTCATTAATTGAACATCATCAATAAGTGATTCACCATATGAAGGAATCATTTTCTTGATTTTAGGTTCCCAGTCTTTCGCGTATTCAGGGAAGTTTTTCTCTAAAACTTCTAGTGCTACTGATACTGAAGTTGATGCTCCTGGTGATTCGCCTAGTAATGCAATAACTGAGTGGTCTTCAGAATTAACCACTTCAGTACCAAATTGGATAAATCCTTTACCATTCTCTTCAGTATCTTTAATAACTTGTACACGTTTACCAGCTGTGTAAACTTGCCAATCTTCATCACGTGCTTCAGGATAGAACGTACGTAAATGGTTCATACAACCTTCTTTTGTCATAATGACTTGGTCAAATGAATACTTAATTAATGGTAAGTTTTTAACTGCAGAAGCAAGTAAAGTCGTAATGTTATATGGTTTAATTGATTTGAATAAATCCAAGTTAGAACCATGTTTTAGGAATTTAGGCCCCACGTTTGCAAATGGCCCAAATAATAATGTTCTTTCACCATCAATGTAACGTGTATCTAAGTGAGGTACCGTCATTGGTGGTGTACCAGGTGGTTCTTTACCATAAACTTTGGCATCGTGCTGTTCAATAACTTGTGGATTTGTACAAGCAATAAATTGTCCACTGATTGGGAATCCACCTAAATGTTTACTTTCTGGAATGCCAGTTTTTTGTAATAGTGGAATTGCGCCACCACCAGCACCGATAAACACATAATCAGTTTGATGTTCGAATACTTGTCCATTATTTAGATTTTTAATTTTAACTGACCATTTACCATTAGACAAACGTTCAAAATCAACAACTTCATGTTTGTATTGCACTTCAACGTTTGGTGAGTTTTTAAGATTTTGAGCCATTTTACGAGTTAATTCACCGTAGTTTACGTCAGTTCCTTCGTTTATTTTACTCGCTGCCATGTAGCCCTTATCTTCACGGCCTTTCATCATTAATGGAATCCATTTTCTCATTTCTTCAATATCTTCAGTATATTCGATATTATCGAACATAGGGAATTGCTTCATCGCTTCATAACGATCTTTTAAGAATTTAACGTTATTTTTACCACGAACAAAACTAATATGAGGTAATGGATTAATAAATTCTTTAGGATTTTGAATTTCTCCTGATTTAACTAAATGTCCCCAGAATTGTTTAGAAATTTCAAATTGTTCATTAATTTCTTTAGCTTTTTCAATATCAATTGAACCATCAGGTTGTTGTACAGTATAGTTCAATTCACATAAAGCTGCATGCCCTGTTCCTGCATTGTTACGTTCATTTGAACTTTCAATACCAGGACGATCTAGACGTTCATATAAATGAATGTCCCAATCAGGTGCAATCGTTTTCAACATAGAACCAAATGTAGTACTTAGTACACCGGCACCGATTAACACGACGTCTTTTTTGTCAGACATAGCCATAATGTTCACCTCTTGTGTAGTAGTTATCAAATTGCTTTCCAGCTAATTAGACGTCATCATTCTTGTTATATTACTTTATAACCTCAAAACCTTAGAAAAGAATCAAATCTAATAGCTTTTACATATATATGTTAAAGCAAGCACTTTGAAAAGTAAATTGTTAATAGTAAATTTATGACAATTTTATGATATATATTTTTATGAACATTTAACGTTTAGCTAGAAACTTTTCAATATAAAATGCCGATTCCTCTATCGATTTATATTCTGTATTAATTACCGTTGCATTTAATTTTCTAAAAACTTCTTCAGCATAAGATAATTCTTTTTTGATACGCTCTAAACTATTGTAATTAGATTCTGAAGATAGTCCTAATGTTTCTGCACGATTACGTCGTATATTTGCGATATAATTGGGACTTGCTGTTAATCCAAATACCTTTAAATTCTTTTGTTGAAATACATTATCTGGAATAGCCACTTCAGGGACTAAAGGAATATTTGCAATCTTATATCCTTTATTAGCTAAGTACATACTTAATGGCGTTTTAGAGGTACGTGATACACCTACTATTAAAGCATCCGCTTCTCCAATATCTGTAAAATGCTTACCATCATCATATTTCACTGAATACTCAATTGCTTCTATACGCTTAAAATACTCATCATTAAGCTTACGCAACGCACCACTTTCCATTAATGGTTTAGCGTGTGTATGTTTTTTAATTATACTAATTAACTCAGACATGTAATCTACATAGGGAATTTGATGTTCATTTGCAAACTGATGACCTAATGCATTAAATGACTCACTCACTAATGTTGTTGCAACAATTGCATTCTGTTCTTTAGCTAATTGTAAGACATTTAAAAATTCTTGTTCGTCCTTAATATACGGAAATTTCTTAATTTCTACTTGAGTTAAATCTGGAAACTGTGTCAACGTTGCATGAATCATCCGTTGCGCTGTTTCTCCTATTGAATCTGAAACTATAAATAACTTTAATACTTCATTATTATCCTTCACCTTATCGCTCGCTTTCCTCCGCTTGACTCTGAGCTGTAGCTAAAATTGCACCCGGAACTCTAAATGGTGAACATGAAACATAATCAATTCCCCATTGGTTAAATTGACGAATTGATTTTGCATCGCCACCAAGCTCACCACATACACCAATTTTAATCTCTGGATTGGTATTTTTAGCTTGTTCAACGGCTAATTGAATTAGTCGTCCTACACCTTCTCTATCTAAAGTTTGGAATGGGTCAAGCTGTAAAATGTTATTTTCAGTATACACATTTATGAATTTTCCTGCATCATCTCTAGAGAAACCAAATGTCAATTGTGTTAAATCATTAGTACCAAAACTGAAGAAATCACAATGTTTCGCAAGGTCATTCGCAATCAAGCATGCTCTAGGCGTTTCAATCATAGTACCTATCATATATTGTATATCTTGTTGAGATTCTTTTTCTAAATGTGTAATTGTATTAACTAATCGTTCTTTTAAAGTTGTAAATTCTTCTACTGTTGACACGAGAGGAATCATAATTTCTGGCAGGCACGTTATCCCCTCTTTTTGAAGCTTAATAACACTTTCAATGATAGCTTCAACTTGCATCTCATATAACTCTGGATAAGTCACAGCCAAACGACAACCACGATGACCAAGCATTGGATTGACCTCATTTAAGTCAACGATTCGTTTGCGTAAGAACTCTGAAGATACATTCAGCTGTTGAGAAACATTGTTTATATCTTCTTCAGATGATGGCAAGAACTCATGTAACGGTGGATCAAGTAAACGAACAATCGTAGGTCTATCTTGAGATAATCTGAAAATTGTTTCAAAATCTTCTACTTGATATGTTTTAATTTTTTCTAAAGCTTGTACACGTTCGTCATGATTTGAAGCTAAAATAAAACGGCGCATTTCTATTAAACGTTCAGGTCCAAAGAACATGTGCTCAGTACGAACTAAACCTATTCCTTTAGAGCCAAAATTATATCCAGCTTTTATATCTTGTGGTGTTTCAGCATTCATTCTAACTTGCAGTCTTGCAATCTCTTCAGACCAAGTCATAAATTGATCGAACTCTTCACTATGTTCAGCATTGACTGTTTCAATTGCTCCTAAATATAAATCACCAGCTGAACCATCTACAGAAACGATATCCCCTTCATGTAATTCACCTTCAGGATAATATACTGTTTTGTTCACTGTATCTATCTCTACATTCGAACATCCTGTCACACAACATTTACCCATTCCTCTTGCTACAACAGCAGCGTGTGATGTCATACCACCATGAGTTGTTACGATTGCTTCACTTGCTACCATCCCCTCAATATCTTCAGGTGATGTTTCCGGTCGCATTAACACTACTTTATTACCATTTTCAGCTTGAAGTTTTGCTTCTTCAGCAGAGAAGACTACTTTTCCTGTTGCTGCACCGGGACTAGCTGGTAAGCCCATTTTAGAAACCACTGTCGCTTGCTTTAATGACTCTTCATTAAAATTAGGATGTAATAATTGGTCGATTGATTTTACTTCTACTTTTGATACTGCTTCTTCACGTGTAATTAATTGCTCGTGAACTAAATCCACAGCAATTTTTATTGCTGCTTTAGCAGTGCGCTTTCCGTTACGTGTTTGTAATAAATAAAGTTTCCCATTTTCAATTGTAAATTCTATATCTTGCATATCTTTGTAATGCTTTTCAAGTTGTTTAGTTACATCAACGAACTCTTGATGCACGTCTGGCATTTGTTGTTTTAAAGTGTCAATATCCTTAGGGGTACGAATACCTGCAACAACATCTTCACCTTGAGCATTAAGTAAGTACTCCCCGAATAAATGATTTTCTCCGGTAACTGGATTTCTTGTAAATGCAACACCCGTACCACTATTTGCACCACTATTACCAAATACCATTTCCTGAATATTTACAGCTGTACCAATATCATGTGGAATATCATTTAAATCTCTATATACACGTGCACGATCATTATCCCAAGATTTAAATACTGCTTCAATTGCTTCTTCTAATTGCTTTAACGGTTCTTGTGGAAAAGGTTTATATGCCTCTTCTACATAAATTTCTTTATATCTTTCACATATAGTTTGTAGTCCTTCTGCCGGAATTTCAGCATCATTTTGATAACGATGCTTCGTTTTAAAATCATTAAAATATGTATCGAAAGCTGTCATTGGAATACCATAAACAACCTCTCCAAACATTTGTAGTAAACGACGGTAACAATCATATGCAAAGCGTGCATCATTTGTTTTGTCAATAAGCTTTTTTACATTATCATCGTTAAGTCCTAAATTAAGAATTGTATCCATCATTCCTGGCATGGAAATTTTTGCACCACTACGTACTGATACTAATAACAAGTTGTCATCAGAAGAAAAGGCCTTTCCAGTTCGTTTAGAAAAAGCTGCTAAATGATCAATTAATTGTGTCTTTACTTCTGTAGGTAGTTTTTCATTTTGTTTTAAATAGGTAATACAAGCTTCAGTCGTAATTGTAAAACCATCAGGTACTGGTAGTCCGAGTCTCTTCATCTCTGAAAGATTGGCACCTTTACCACCAAGTAAGTCTTTCATAGCTATATTTCCTTCATTAAATGCATAAACGAATTGTGTCATTCTTGACCACCTCTTATTTTTATTATGTCATACTATTTATTTACAAGTATGTCATAATAAAAACGGAATTACAACACTTTTAAGAAAAGGCTTTCATTAAATTTGTTCTAAATATATCAAAAGTATTAATTTAATGCTTTTTTATTCATGATTCTATTTTTCAATTCATCATTGATTAGGTTATACTCATGTAATCGTAAAAAGCAGGACAAAATTCATATTGAATTCCCTGTCTCATGACATTAACTAAATTATACTAATGCATATTTCTAATATTAGTCTCTGATAGTCAAAATAAAAAACCTGAGACATTGTATAAGTGTCCCAGGAAATATTTTCATTCATACTTAATGCGATGAATACTATTGTTTATATTTTTTAATTTCTGCATCACGTAATTCAACGCGACGTATCTTACCTGAATTTGTTTTTGGTAGATTTTCAACAAATTCAATTGCTCTTGGATATTTATACGGTGCTACTTCATTTTTACAGAATACTTGTAATTCTTGGATTAACTCATCACTTGCTTCATAATCATCTTGCAAGATGATAAATGCTTTAACAATATTTCCACGAATGTCATGCGGACTTGCTACAACAGCACATTCTTTAACAGCTGCATGATTTGTTAATGCATCTTCTACTTCAAAAGGTCCAATGGTATAACCTGAACTAATAATAATATCGTCACGGCGACCTTCGAACCAGAAATAACCATCATTATCAATATGAGCTTGGTCTCCAGTAACATAATAATCACCTGTTGAAGCTGCTTTTGTGCGTGCTTCATCTTTAAAATAACCTTTAAATAAGGCTGGTAAGTCTAAAGGCACGGCAATATTACCTTTTACATTTGGGCCAACCTCTTTACCATCATCATCAATGACAGTAACAAAACTACCAGGTATACCTTTACCCATTGAACCCATACGTGGTTCAGTATCTTTTAGAAATCCAATCAACAATGTACTTTCCGTTTGTCCATATCCATCTCGAACAGTAATATTAAAATGACGTTTAAATTGTTCAACAACTTCTCGATTTAAAGGTTCACCCGCAGACACCGCACTGTGTAAATGTTCTAAATTATACTGTTCTAAATGACTAAGTTTAGCCATCATACGATATTCTGTTGGTGTACAACATAGAACATTGATTTGATAATTTTGAAGTAACTCGAGATATGTTTCAGGGTGGAAACGACCGTTATAGACAAATGCTGTTGCTCCCATCCCTAAAACAGATAAGAATGGACTCCACACCCACTTTTGCCACCCTGGTGCTGCAGTTGCCCATACAAGATCATTCTCTTGTATGCATAACCAATGTTTTGGTGCCATTTGCAAATGGGCATACCCCCATCCATGTGAATGCGTTACTGCTTTTGGATTACCTGTTGTACCTGATGTATAAGAAAGAATCGCCAAATCATCTCGTGTTGTATCTGCGCCTTTAAGGTCATCACTTACTTTTTCTTTTTCATCTTCTATTGAAACCCAATCTTCTTTGTGACCAGCTACTATAAATTTCTTTAATTGGTCATATTCTTTAACGTTTTCGAATTCTTTAGTTAGAGAATCAAATGAAATAACTGCATCAATCTCACCGTGAGTAATTCGATATTGTAAATCTTTTGTTCGTAACATTTCTGAACTTGGAACAATCGCTATCCCCAGTTTCAATGCTGCAATATATAATTCATATGTAACGATTGCACGTGGCATCATGATGAGAACTTTATCTCCCTTTTTCAGCCCATGATTGAGGAATACATTCCCTACTTTATTAGCATTACTGATAAGTTCTTTATAACTTACAGAAATATTTTCATGCTCGTTATCCTTGTAAATAATGGCTTTTTTATGATCTTCTGAAGCATATTTTTCTATTTCTGAAACAATATTATATTTCTCAGGTGCTAGTAAATTTGATTTATTCATAAGTGTACTTCCTTTCAATATACTTTCATCTAAAAACTACCAAAGGTTTATAATCTATCAAACCTCTTAAAAACATTCATATCATTCAACATCAACTAACAAATTTTCAAATAAGAAAAACCTGAAACATAAAACAATGTACAGGTTTATCATTAACTTTTTGTTACATTCATTTATCTTATATTATTTGAACAAGTCAAATAGACTTTTACGTGTGTACAATTCATTAAAAGTATTCTCAAATTTTTATTCTTAATAAATTTAATAACATATTATGCCGTTTTTATATTTTATCATTCATATATTCAACACAAATTTAGTTATTAAGACTTTCTAACTCTATTCTTATATTATAGGATAAATCTCTATTGACTATACGATGATCGACACCTTTTTGAGTTCCACGTTTTTTATGAGTTTGCGCATATGCTTTTGAATTTTGCCAATCATAGAAAGCTTGTCTACTGTTCAATAGCGTGATGATAATGTAATGTCTCCCTTTGACTACCGGTCTAAGAAATCTTAACGCTTTAAAACCAGGCACATCTTGCAAATGTTGATTTCTCTTTAAAAACCGTGACTCAAACACCTCTTCATTACCTTCATTGACGAATAAGTGATTTAACACACAAAATGAATCATTAGATAAGCTGTTAATTGATTCTAATACTTCGTAATGCTGTTGATCATTATTCCTTTCAATTATGAATGAATTACGAGTTTCTTCTATTATATATGTTTTATTTGTATCGCTAACTAACATAAGACATCCCTTCATTTCAATTTAATATTATAGGGCTACTTTACTTTGTTCATATAGTGATAGTGAGCGTTTTACAGTTTCAATACAATCGTCATCAAAATAATTTAACTGATTAAAATAGTTTAATATATTATGTGCTGTTGTTTCCTCTATAGGGAAATCTTCATCTTGGTTAATCCATGCGGCTAGTTTACCTAAAGGTGTTTCATCACCAACGAAATTTTGTATAAAATGATAAAAACTCACCTTATCACCTCTTCAATATGATATAAATACATACTACCATGATTTATTATATAAAACATTAAATCCAAACCGACACTCTATGTACTTAACTTATACATATATATTCTTAGTAACTTATCAAAGTAAGAAAAACTAAGTGATATAGTAGCTGAAAAGTGTTATTGACACATAAAAAACATAAACTTTTCATTGCTCTTATTTTCTCTAATTAATTAAACAGAATATCAAACCTACTACATATAGAAGTAAACATAATTATCTCTATGGCACCTAAAATGTGCGACTTGATTATCTTATAAATATCTGAAGTAACATTTACTATTCAATTATTATTTTTCTAAATATATGCATATATACTATTTATAAATTATGACCTCAAGTATGCATAATTACCTCATTTAATGAAATTTCATTTATAAATACTGTTATATATGTAAAAACCTGAGACAACGATTTGTCTCAGGTCATTTTATAAATAACGAATAAATGAGCTGAAAATATACATTTAATTAAATTTTTAATTTAACTTTTCATCTATCATTTTAATATTGATAGAATGGATCATCTTCCATTGCACCTGCTTTTTCATCATCAATACCATGTTTATAATAGTCAACATATTGAGGTTCAAGCGGTTTTCTACCACGAATAATATCCGCTGCTTTCTCAGCTAACATCAATACAGGCGCATGAATATTACCATTTGTTGTTCTAGGCATTGCTGAAGCATCAACGACACGTAAATTTTCCATACCATGTACTTTCATAGTTAATGGATCGACTACTGCCATTGGGTCAGATGCAGGTCCCATTTTCGCGCTACAAGATGGATGTAATGCAGTTTCTCCATCTTTTCGTACCCAATCTAAAATTTCTTCATCCGTTTGAACTTGTGGTCCTGGTGAAATTTCGCCACCATTAAATGGATCCATAGCTTTTTGTTTTAATATATTTCTTGCTACTCTAATTGCTTCAACCCATTCTCTTTCGTCTTCTTTCGTAGATAAGTAATTAAACACGATACTTGGTTTTTCAAATGGATCCTTAGATTTGATTTTCAAACTACCTCTTGAGTTGGAGTACATTGGTCCAACATGTACTTGGTAACCATGTGCTACTGGTGCTTTTTGACCATCATATCTTACAGCAATTGGTAAGAAGTGGAACATGAGGTTTGGATAATCAACATCATCATTTGATCTTACGAAGCCGCCACCTTCAAAGTGGTTAGACGCCGCTGCACCTTTACGTGCAAAAATCCATTGTAAACCGATGAACGGCATACGTTTAACATCAAGACTAGGTTGTAGTGAAACCGGTTGTTTACATTTATGTTGAATATATACTTCTAAGTGATCTTCGAAGTTCTCACCAACACCTGGTAAATGCATACGTGGTTCAATACCTTTTGATTTTAAGAATTCTGAGTCACCAATACCTGATAATTGTAATAGTTGTGGCGTATTGAAAGCACCGCCAGATAAAATGACTTCATTTGCATGAACAGTATGTTCTTTACCATTTTTCTTGAAAGTCACGCCTGTTACTTTTTTACTATTATTTTCATCAAATATTAATTTTGTTACGAACGCACGTGTTTCAACATCTAAGTTTCTACGTCTTAATGCTGGGCGTAGATACGCTCTTGAAGCAGACATACGACGTCCATGATGTACTTGGCTATCAAATGGGCCAAATCCTTCTTGTCTGTAACCATTAACGTCTGCAGTTTTATGATAGCCCGCTTCAACACCTGCGTTAAAGAATGATTTAAATAATGGATTAGTAGCTGGTCCACGTTTTAATTTGATTGGACCATCATGACCTCTAACTTTATCATATGGCGCTGCACCATATGTTGTTTCTAACTTTTTGAAGTATGGTAGACAATGCGCAAAGTCCCATGTGTCCATTCCTTCAGGTTCTGCCCATCCTTCATAGTCCATTGGGTTACCTCGTTGATAAATCATACCGTTAATAGAACTTGAGCCACCTAATACTTTACCTCTCGCATGATCAACTCTACGTCCCATATGTGGTTCTTCGTCAGTTTGATATTCCCAGTCATAAAAACGATTACCTGATGGGAACATCAATGCTGCTGGCATTTGAATAAATAAATCCCAGAAATAGTCACTACGTCCAGCTTCTAATACCAAAACATTTTTATCTTTATCCTCTGAAAGGCGTGCACCAAGAACTGAACCTGCACTACCACCACCAATAATGACATAATCGTATGAATCGCGTTTTCTTCTCATCGTTAAAGACCTCCAAAAATTGATTTGTTTTCTTTGTTTGTTAACATCTCTTTCTTAAAAGGTTTCATTTATTGAAGTGAGCACCATACCTTTGTAAGTACTCACTTCATGTAGCATTTTGTATTTATAAGTCATTTACTGTATATAAGCAATGTATTATTATTTACTAAACCAATCCACTGGTTCTGGATTAGTATTTGTAAGAATATGTTTACTTACTAAATATTCCTCTAATCCTTCTTTACCTAATTCTCTACCAATACCTGATTGTTTGTAACCGCCCCATGGCGCTTGCGCAAAGTATGGATGGAAATCGTTAATCCAAACCGTACCAAGTTTCAATTTATTCGCAACACGTTGTGCTTTACCAATATCTTTAGTAAATACAGCACCTGCTAAACCGTAAATTGAATCATTTGCTAAGCGAATAGCTTCTTCTTCGTCAGCAAATCCTTCTACAGTCACAACTGGTCCAAAGACTTCCTCTTGAACAATACGCATTGATGTATCACAATCTGTAATTACAGTAGGTTCAAAGAATAATCCCGCTTGTAAGTCTTCACGTTCAGGACGTTTACCACCAATAGCAATTGTTGCTCCATCTTTTTTCGCAACTTTCATATAACCTTCAATTTTATCGCGGTGTGCTGTTGAGATAACTGGTCCCATTTCAGTATCTTGATCAAAACCGTTACCTAATTTGATTTTGCTTACGCGATCAATAAGAGCTTTTTCAAATTTATCTTTAATATCATTGTGAACTAAGATTCTAGAACCAGCAGAACACACTTGACCAGCGTGGAAATATCCACCATTAAGTGCTTGGTCTACAGCTAATTCGAAATCAGCGTCATCAAAAATAATATTAGGATTTTTGCCGCCTAATTCTAATGCAACGTCGGTTACGTGATTAGCTGCTTGTTTCATAATGTGTTTTCCTGTTTCAATACCACCTGTAAATGAAACTAAATCGACTTCTTCATGACCTGACATCACGTCGCCCACTTCTGATCCAGCACCAAGTACTAAATTAATTGTTCCTTTTGGGAAACCAACTTCCTCCATCAATTCAAATACACGAATTGTTGTTAACGGAGTAATTTCACTTGGTTTCATAACTAATGAGCAACCTGTTGCTAAAGCTGGCGCAATTTTCCAAGATGCTTGAAGTAATGGATAGTTCCAAGGTGTAATTTGAGTAACAACACCTACAGGTTCTTTAACTATTTTACTTTCTGTATTAGGAATTGGTGAGTTAATCATTTCACCGCCATCTTTATCAGCTAAACCAGCAAAGTACATAAACACATTGTGAATATCATCCATATCAGCGTAGGATTCTTCTAAAGTTTTACCAGTGTCTAATGTTTCTAATTTAGCTAACTCTTCTCTATTTTTTTTAATTTTATCAGCAACGGCTCTCACTTTTTTACCTCTGACTTCACTTGTTTCAAGTGACCATTCACCGTCTTCGAAAGATCTTCTAGCAGCTAAAATTGCTCTTTCAACATCTTCTTTAGTTCCTTCAGCTACAGTGAAGATTGTTTCTTGATTGTAAGGATTTATAATATCTCTTGTGTTTTTATTTGAACTTTCAACCCATTCTCCATCAATATATTGACGATTTGATAATTTATCTACAAGTTCCATCAAACGACCTCCGTTAAGTTTGTTAAATTTTTATTTAACGAATTTTACAGAGTTATGTTATCATAATTGATGAAAAAGTGTCAATTTCTTTAAAAATGTTTGTATTTTACAATCAAACTTATCTATGTTTAAGAAATAATTTTTGTTCAGAAAATTACTTTTCTTTTTTTCATAAAAGGCTTTATAATGATTCTCGTGTGTATTTATTAGAAATGGGACATATAGTATAGGTTTTTATAGCCGTTTATAGATTACGGCATTGAGATAGTCAAACAGTAGTATAGACATTAACAATTCAAATCGATAACTAACATTTGATTTTGATGATTATAAACTTTCAATGTAACTATGCTTTATATTCACGAACGAACTACAACTCAAAGCAATAGATGTATTATTTACAATCATCATAAAATCATAGTATCTAGTGCGTCCCACCTAAGCTGAATAATGGATTAAAATGGAGGTGCAGTGATGGATTATAATAACAATGACAGTCAACATATCGAAGAAGCTAAAGATTTAGTTATCAACTCAATCGGTGAAACCATGGATTTGTATGGTATCAACCGTAGTGTAGGTAACCTGTATGGCATTATGGTTTTTGAAGGAAGTATGACACTTGATGAAATGCGACAACAACTGCAAATGAGTAAACCTAGTATGAGTACAGGTGTAAAAAAACTACAAGAATACGATATCGTCAAACAACAATTCACGCGTGGTAGCCGAAAGCAACATTTTATTGCAGAGAAAGATTTCTTCACTTTCTTCCGCAACTTTTTCACTAAAAAATGGGAACGTGAAATTGACACTAATATGGAAGCTATTAAAGATGCAGAAAATATCATTTACCCAATTCTTGAAAAGAATGATATAGACGAGGAAGTTAAAAACCAAGCAATAAATGTAAAAGCGCAGTTAGACCACTCTAAAATTTATTACAAGTGGCTCGCTCAATTAAGTGAAGCTTTAGAGTCAGGAGAAATCTTTAACTATTTTCCAATTCCAGATGAACAACATCATCATGATTAAAAATAAAAAGCCAAGCGATAATGACTTAACATTATTGCTTGGCTATTTTTTATAAGTTATCATCTTCAGGTTTATCTTTGACCTGAACTATTCTTAGAGAACGTCTTTCAATTTCTTTATGCTTATCTGCACGTCTTTCTAACTTGATACGATCTCGTCCGAGTATAATTAAGAACGAAATCATCATAAGCGTAAATATAACAATTAAAGGTACACTAGCAAGTAATGATGCTGTTTTCAATACTTCTAATGCACGTTCTCCTCCAACTAGCATTAAAGAGAACGGTAGTAAACATAACGCAAACGCCCAGAATAAACGATTAGCACGTAACGGTTCTCCTATCACTTTTTTCTGTGACGCTGCTGCTAAAATATATGAACCAGAATCGAATGTTGTTGCTAAGAATAAGAAAGCTGATATTAAGAATAAGATAATAGTAATTGTCGAGAATGGTAGTTGATGCATTACTTCTATGATTGTTGCCTCTGTACCATGATTGTTTAAATAGCTTATTACATTAAATTGCTCAGAAATTTGTAGATATACAGCATAGTTACCAAAAATACCGAAAAATAATACACAACCTAATGTTCCATAGCATATTGTTCCTAATACAACTTCTTTAAGTGTACGTCCTTTTGAGATACGTGCGATAAATAATCCAATAAACGGTGCATAAACGAGCCACCATGACCAGTAGAATATTGTCCAATCTTGAGGGAAATTCGTCTCTTTACGACCTTTTATGCCACCAAATGGTTCCATCCATGTCGCCATATGGAAGAAATCTTTTATCATATTACCGAACCCTGTAACTGTAGTTTCCATAATAAACACAGTTGGACCTACAATGAATACAAATGCTAATAATAAAAATGATAACCAAACGTTAACATCACTTAATTTTTGAATACCTTTTTTCAAACCTGTGTAAGAACTGATTGCGAAAATAACTGTAATAGTTAGTAAGATGATTGAACGTAAAATCATATTAGATCCATCTAAACCAGTCAATCGTTCAATACCAGCTGAGATCATTGGCACGCCTAGAGCGAGTGATGTTGCAGCACCACCGAGCAAACCGAAAATAAATAAAATATCTACGATTTTTCCTAATAATTTATCCGTATGTCCTTTTAAAATTGGTCGACAAGCTTGACTAATTTTATAGACGGGTTTCTTCTTAACGAAAACTAAATAACCAATTGGCAATGCTGGTAGCACATATATTGCCCAGGCTATAGGTCCCCAGTGAAACATACCATACTGAGTTGCATATTGAAGAGCTTGATCAGACATTGATTTTGCACCGTTAGGAGGTACTTGATAATAAAATGCCCACTCAATAACACCCCAATATAAAATATCCGAACCAATACCGGCACAGAATAACATGGCTGCCCATGTGAAATTATTAAATTCAGGTTTGTCAGTCGCTTTTCCTAACGTGACATTCCCGTACTTACCAAATGCTATGTATAAAACAAAACAAAATATAGCCAGTCCCATAAAGAGATATACCGATCCAATTGAATTAGAAATGGCACTATTGATATCGGTAATGATTATTTCACTTGCTTTCGGAAAAACCATCATAGGTATAACAGCAAAAAGTAACACAATGACTACGCCTATGAAGGTCGTCCAGTCCATAACTTTTTCCTTTTTCAAATGTGATCCCCCTAATATTAATTTATGAATCTTTACTTTAAATTACGTTCAATGGATAGTGATTCACAAAAAAGACAATAACGAATTTTTAATAATAATGCAAATTACATACATGGATCATCAAAATCTCATTTGAATAATTATATAATTTACGCCTCTCAAACATTCATCTTAAATTGCTATGACAATAGTGTTAAGTTAAAATTTAACAAAATGAACGAACTTTACAATATTTCATATTGTATTTTTATACACTTTTAACGTATATATATTTATTTTAAATTTTTTTCTCCACTTATACTCACTCTTAATCTATAAATAAAAAAATCGCCAATATTTAGTCATTCAAATACCTTACTCTATGAGATGAAGTATCTAAAGAACTATATATAGCGATTAAATTCCAACTTATAAAAATTGATTAATATCCTAAAATGGTTTTAATAACAAATCCAGTAATGACGGATACTGTTATAACAAAAAATCCTGGTATCATAAAGCTCGTAGGTCTTGTTCTACCAGTTTCATCTAGTTCTACAGCAAATAATAGTGTCGGTTGAGCTGGAATAACGAAATTCACATTTAATGTTTGTACCATCGCAACAAAATAGATGGGGGGTATACCTAAACTCATAACTATCGGTACCATAATTGATGCTGTAGCTGTTTGAGAAATGACAATCATTGCAACTACAGAAACAAGTATGATAACAAGCCAAGGTACTTCACTAATAATTGACCCAATATCATTTTTCAATATTTTTAAGTTATGTGGAGCATTAAATATTGTTGCACCTAACCAACCTGGGCCAAGAACTGCAAAGAGTGCTCCCATTGCAGACTGAGTAATATTCGATGACAGAATATCAGAAGTATTGATTTTTATTAATAATAAATTAATTGTAGCGCTGAGATACATAAAGAACTGAACAATTTCAGTCATCTCAACTTTAACTACATCTCCATTCACATTGAATTGCGGCATGAGATTAGGAAATATGCCAAACGTTAATATACCCATGACACATAATAGGAATGAGATAACACCTATTTTTACTTTTAATGAAAAGTCATTTTTGATTTCGACTTCTGGCATCTGAACTAAACGTTCTGATTCATCACGCACGTGTTCTTTTCGTCCTACAAATGTACAAAATGTACTAAGCATTAACATACTAATTAAAGCTGTAGGTAAAACAATACTTAAATACTTACCCATCGATATTTCATACCCTGCTAATACTGAAATAATATAAGCTGTAGCGGAAGCTGCCGGGCTACAAAGTAGGGCTAAATTGGCGGTTAGTACCGAAGCAGTTAATGCGCGTTTAGGCTGAATTCGTGCTTTTTGTGCAGTTTTAGCGATGATAGGTTCAAGTGAAAGAGCTATATTTGCAGTACCAATTCCAAAAACAAAGACAAAGACAATCATTGGTGCTATAAATATAATTGATTTTGGAAAGCGTTCAATCACACGTGAAGCAATGTAAACTAAATAGTCAATACCACCAGTAGCTTGTAACGTACCACCTGCTATACCAATAGATAATATGATCAAGACTGCCGTCACTGGTGCTGAACCTGGAGGTAACTGGAATCCAAATATCATAATAAGTTGCGCTACTATAGCAAAGATGCCACATCCCAGTGCACCAGCAGTTCTTAATCCTAATAATATCGCTAGAATCATGATTATGATTTCTATGATAAACAATAACATGGAAGAATCTCCTAACTTATGCCGAACAATTTTCACTTCAATATTTTATCACTTTAATATGTAATTAGTATATATATAAGTATAATATTATTTCTTTTACTTTTTAGATGTTTAATGTTTGTCACTTTTCAGTCTATAAATTGCAACAAATCACATCCACCTAATAAAAAGTGATAAAAATTTACTTTAAAAATAAAATTAACTATACTCTTTAAAACTGTCGTTATACATGTGATAACATTCCTGTTCATCTCATTGATAACTTATAACAAAGATTGCCCAAAACAAATGAACCATAACATTTATTTTGGGCTATTTTTCTAAGAGATATCTTAAAAATTAATTACAATTATTATCATAAACTATTTAGTTAGATATTCAATGACCTGTTCTTTTTTTAAGGAAGCTTGAACATCAATCACACGTTGATTAAGTGATCCTTTATATGGAAGATTCGGACGATATAAATGTTGAATAAACATACCATCAACTAATACATCAATATGTTCGAGTAATGACTTGCGCGCATCGTTTTGCTGTTTCAAATATTCAAATAAAAAGCCAGTCCACACCCAAATTGTTTTTGTATGACCGAATCGTTGTCTAAAAGCTTCAACGAGTTGGAGTGTGATAGACAAATTACAAAATGGTTCTCCACCAAGTATGCTTAAGCCTTCGATATAAGAAGGCGCACAATAATCTAAAATCTCTTCAAGCATTTCTAGTTCGAATGGTTCTCCGTATTTAAAATTTTGGGCTTGAACGTTATAACAACCTTTACATTGAAAAGGACATCCGGAAACATATACACTGCATCGAACACCTTCACCATCTACAAAGCTATGACTTTCTATTTTAGCTATATAGTGGTGACCTTCTTTAATGTTTAAAATATTCATGAACGAGGTTCCTTCATGTGTTTCACTCTCGCACATATCTCTTTTTGTCGTCCTTCAATAACTGGTCTTTGAACTGGATTTCCTAAATAACCACATGTTCTTTTTACAACGTCAACTGTTTTAGGATCATTGTTGCCACAATGTGGGCATTTATATCCGTTAGCAGTAGTTTCAAAATCTCCATCATAGCCACAACGATAACAGTGATCAATAGGAATATTCGTACCTAAATAACCTACCTTATCATAAGCATAATCCCATACTGCTTCTAAAGCTTTAAGATTATGATTTAACTTTGGATATTCACAATAATGAATGAATCCACCACTTGCGTAGTAAGGATAGTCCTTTTCAAAATCTAGTTTTTCAAACGGCGTTACATCTTTACGAACATCATAGTGGAATGAATTTTGGTAATATCCTTTGTCAGTAACATCTGGAATAGATCCAAATTTATCTTTGTCCAATCGGCAAAATCTATCTGTGAGTGATTCACTAGGTGTGCTGTATATACTGAACCAAATATCATATTGTTTCGTCCACTCTACTTGATAACGTTTCATTTCTCTTAATATGTCTAATGTGAATGTTTTAGCCTCAGGATTATGTTCCCAATTTGGTCCATAAAATAATGTTGCTGCTTCGTATAAACCGATATACCCCATTGAAATTGTAGCGCGTTGATTTGTAAATAATGATTCGACAGTATCTTCTGAAGTGAGTTTATTTTTAAATGCACCACTTTTATATAAAATAGGCGCGTTATCCGGAATAGCATCTTGTAGTCTTTCAATTCGATACACAAGTGCATCATGTAACAATTGCATGCGTTTTTCAAAGATATCCCAAAACTGTTGCATGTCACCATCTGCTTCGATTGCAATTCTCGGTACGTTCAGCGTCACTACACCTAAGTTACACCGTCCATTATTTTCCAATTGACCTTCATCATTCTTCCAACTTGGTAAAAATGAACGACATCCCATCGGTGCTTTAAAATCACCAAGCAGTTCCACTAGTTTATCGTAATTTAAAATATCGGGATACATGCGTTTTGTTGAACATTCCAATGCAAGTTGCTTAATATCATAGTTAGGATCTTCTGGACCAAAGTTAATACCCTTTTTTATCGAAAATACAAGTTTAGGGAAAATTGCAGTGACTCTATCTTTACCGAGACCTTTAATACGAGTATGTAAAATTGCTTGTTGAATCTTTCGACTTAATTGATCTGTTCCTAAACCAAATCCCAAAGTAACGAATGGCGTTTGTCCATTGGAAGTATATAGTGTGTTGATCTCATACTCTAAACTTTCAATCGCATCACCAATATCTTTAGTTACTTGCGTGTCCACATAATTCTCAATTTTGTCAGGTTGAACGAAATCATTCGCTACTTCCCTATGATATTGTGCGTTCATTTGTGCATATTTACTTAGTAATTCGTCAACACGATCGACAGTACAACCTCCGTATTGACTGCTTGAAACGTTTGCAATGATTTGTACAAGTTGTGCTGAGGCGGTTTGTATTGATTGAGGTCTTGTAACATTAGCATTACCTATCTCAAAGCCATTCTCTAACATATCTTTTGCATCTATGAGACAACAATTGGTTAATGGTTGAAATGGATGGTAATCTAAGTCGTGAAAATGAATATCTCCCGATTGATGTGCATGAGCAACATGCTTCGGAAGTAAATGATCGAGTGCATAAGACTTTGATACCGTTCCAGCTGTTAAATCTCGCATTGTTGAGAATGTATTACTATCTTTATTTGCATTTTCATTTAATATAGTTGGATCTTTTGTGATTAATCGAGTTAATGATGTTTCTAAAGTAGTCATTTTGTCACCCTTCGCTATATATAGTATATATCAATAAAATAAAACACTATATATAGTATTACAATCGATTACTAAGTCGTTAACTAAAATGTCATAAAGATTATTAACGTTTAGTGAACTCTATGTGAGATAAAGATAGTTTTGTAATCAATATAAAAACCTGAGACGTCAATGTTCTCAGGCTTCTATAACATATAGTTAGTTATTAATTCAGTTAAAATTTATAATATCTTCACTTTTGGTAATTCTAGTAATTATCTTCGTATAAATTGGGAATAAATAACCGAAAAAAGCATTTACCTTTTCCCTTTCACCTATCTAATTATTTCTATTATCTTGTGTTGATTGATTTATATTTTGATGTGTTTGTTGATGATCTTGAACGCCATGATGAGAATGCTCTTGTGTTACTTGTTCTTCCCCGTTGCTCGACTCTTGCGATTCATCTGTATGCCCCTTTGACATCTCAAGATTTTTTTCTAAATTTTTGCGCTTTTCATCTTCTGATCGACGGTCATATGAACGCTCTTCTAACACTGAGCCAACTGTTAAAATGAGAATTACAGCTATTGTCCCAACAATAAATAATACAAGTAAAATCCACATCCAAATATTAAATGCCATGTTATATCACCATCCTCTTATTTTTTATGATAAATCACTCAATATCTCTTTAAAAATATTTTCCCTTTTTATTTCACTTTAATCACACATCAATAATTAGCTTTTTATAAATTTAAATTATATTTGTATTTAGATAATCACAAACTAAGCATAAATCATGACTCATAAGTATACTATTGATATCATTTAGAAATAACATCTTCTTACTTAATTAGAAGTAAGTATACCTGACCAAGTGCTTTTCTTTAAAAATTATGATATGTTCAAAACTTTCCAGTATACTTTTAAAATTAAAAAGAGTAAGATTAAGAATCTTTAATTCTCTCCTACTCTATATGATGAAATATCAATTTAAATATATTGGTGTTCTTTAAGATAACGTATAATTTGTTCCACTGATTGTTCAATAGTGTCGTGTTCAGTATCTATAGTGATTTCAGGATTTTCAGGTGCTTGATAAGGTGCACTTATACCTGTAAATTCAGGTATTTCCCCAGATCGTGCTTTTTTATACAATCCTTTCGGATCTCTCTTTTCACATTCTTCAACACTACATTTTGTATATACTTCTATAAACTCATTATCCTCTAGTAATGCTCTAACACCTTCTCTGTCTTCTTTATATGGGGAGATAAAAGCAGTAACTGTTAAAGCTCCAGCGTCTACCATTAATTTTGCTACTTCTCCAATGCGTCGAATATTTTCTGAACGATCTTCAGGACTAAATCCTAAATTTTTATTAAGACCGTGACGCACATTATCACCATCTAAACGGTATGTTTGTTTTCCTTCATTAAATAATTCTTTCTCTAAGGCAACAGAAACCGTTGATTTACCTGACCCAGATAGCCCTGTAAACCAAATTACAGCACTTTTGTGTCCATTTCTATGCTGTCTTTGTTTCTTCGTGACTTCTGAGTCATGCCATGTAATATGATTTGATTCACTCATTTTAACACTCCTGATTTATTTTTCTCGCAAACCTTTAATTAGAACTTCGGCAACTTCTGGTCTTGAAAATTTAGTTGGTAATGATTCGCCATTACGCAGTTTTTCCCTTACTTTAGTACCACTTAAATGTAAATGTTGAGAAGCGTCATGCGGACATGTTTTAGCAGTTGCCATATTACCACAAGCTTCACAATAAAAGGCATGTTCAAATTTTAAAATTTGAATACCTAACTCATCTTCAAATTGAGCAATCAGTTCTTGTGCTTCATAAGTACCATAATAATCGCCTACACCAGCATGATCTCTTCCCACAATAAAATGTGTACAACCATAATTTTTACGGACAGTTGCATGAAGTATCGCTTCACGTGGTCCGGCATAGCGCATTGCAGCAGGATAAATGACTAGACGTGCTCTATCTTCAGGATAATAGTTTTTTAATATCACTTCATAACTTTCCATACGTACATCCGCTGGAATATCGTCTGACTTTGTTTCACCAACTAGTGGATTTAAAAGTAGACCATCAACAATTTCTAGTGCTGATTTTTGAATATATTCATGTGCTCGATGCACTGGATTTCTCGTTTGAAAACCTACGACAGTTTTCCAACCTAAATCATGAAATAATTGTCTTGTCTCTGAAGGATCCAAATGATAATTTGAAAACGCATCATGTTTCGGACGATTTAATAGTTTAATAGGACCACCTAAATAAATATTTCCTTTTTCATAAACCTTTTTAACTCCAGGATGCGCTTCTTCAGTTGTTCCGTATACCAAACGCGCTTCTTTTTCTTTATCATATGTGTACTTTTCTTCTAATTTAAGCGTTCCATATAACTGTCCATCTTCACCATATAAAGCGATATCATCACCTATATCAAGTTTATCTGCTTCAGATTCTGTTACAGGTAAAGTGATAGGAATACTCCAGACCAAGCCATTGCTTAAATGCGTTTCCTCTATCACCTTAGTGTAGTCTTCTTTGTTCATAAATCCTGTAAGGGGACTAAATCCGCCAATACCTATGAGCTCTAGATCCGATATTCCCCAAGGATTTAAAGTAATCGGTTTAAACTTTAATGCTTCCTCAATCAAACGTTCACGTTCGTTTCCTTCAACAACACGATTGATAAGTTCTCCTCCATGAGGTTTAATTGTATAATTGGTTATTGTTTCATTGTTAGACATTATAATCAAATCCCCTTTTCTAATTAATTATATTTGTTTACTCGGCTTTTCTTGTAAGAAAAAGATAATTTCTTGTTTCGAACGACTTGAAAAACAAGCAAAATAATGATTGCAATAATAATAATGAATCGAACTGTATTTGAAATAGTGCTATCTTTTACAAAATAGCTTAATAATGCATTACTATTTGTAAAAATGATTAAACCTCCGACACAAATTGCAAGAATGTTAATAGGTAACACTTTAACTAAATACGCTGAAATAGGTGCCGCTACCATTCCACCGAGACTCAAAGCAATTACAGCAAACCAATTAATTTGAGTGATTCCTAAAAAGATGATGAAACTTAAAGCAGCAGATGACGTAACAAAAAATTCACTTGCTGAGACCGTTCCAATCGCATATCGTGGTTGAATTTTTTTACTTGAGAGCAGGAGTGGTGTATTAACTGGTCCCCAACCACCACCACCGATTGCGTCTAAAAATCCTGCCACAAAACCTTGTGGAATTACTTTAAAGCTACTCAAATCTCCCACATGATGATGATGTTCATGTGCACGTTTAAATAGAAATTGATACAAAATATAAAATCCCATACTTAACAAGAATAATGCAATGAACGGTTTAATATAATCACCATGAATAAATGTCAAAACACCTGCACCGATAAAGGCGCTTATTGAGCCGGGTATAGCTAACTTCAACATTGTTGGTTTATGAACATTATCAAATCTCCAATGTGATGTCCCAGATGCAGCTGTTGTTGCAATTTCAGAAAAATGAACGGTTGCTGACACTACTGCCGGTGCTATACCATAAGTTAATAATATTGATGACGATGAAGCGCCAAATCCCATGCCTAATGATCCATCAACAAGTTGTGCTAAAAATCCCGCAATTGCGAAAATTAATACTTTGCGCATATATCATATGCCCCCATTCTTCATTTGACTTGTGATTTTAGCCATCGGATGAAATCTTGTTGCTTCTTCTCATCTAAATATTTGTCTGACAAAATTTGCTCGAGTAACGCTTGTTTATCAGATGGCTCAATTTTAAGTGATTTAATATACTGTCTACTTTCATATAAAAACTGAATATACATTGAATAGTCTTCGTTGTATGTAACCTTTAAATCTTTAATAATTCGTTGACCTAATTTAGGACTTGCACCATCAGTTGATACACTTATTGTTAATTTATCTCTTTTTAAGAAATTAGGGAACGTTATATTTCCTAGGTCTGCTTGTCCTGCATGATTAAACAATACGTTCTTAGACAAAGCTGCCCTCACATCGTTGTTAACATCAGATTGATTAGTAGCCGCGATGACCATATCAGCATTCTTAACATCTTGTGGTTCGAAGAGTTTCTTTTCATAAGTGATTTGCTTCGTTTCTAGATATTTTTGTAATGTATCAGTAATTGTTGGACTTACAACATGAATATGGTTTGTATAAGCTAATAAACTTGTAGTACGACGTGTTGCAACTTTACCTCCACCTACAATGACGACTTTCTTGTTACTTAAATCAATCATTAAGGGCATATTCATGATGATTTCCTCCTATACACTTTTATTAATACTCTTTATAACATGATATTTATCCATGATTTTTATTGTTGCGTTAAATGTATGCGCTAAGTTGATGACATTTCCGTTAACGTTTCATTTTGAACAGTTGCTTGTTCTACAAACCAATTAATTTTTTCTCTCATCTTAACCACTTCGCCTACAATAATCATTGCTGGATTCTGAATGTGATGTGCTCGTTCTTGAATTGTATCCAGTGTCCCAGTCACTGTCATTTGCTGTTTTGACGTTCCCATATGCACGAGAGCTACTGGTGTTTCTGACGAACGGCCATATTGTATTAACAACTCACAAATTTCACTGAGTCTCTTAACCCCCATATATATGCATAAAGTTTCAGGACCATTGGCCAAATGTTGCCAGTATTTGCCTTTATCCATACCAGGTTTATTCACTGCAGTTACAAATGCTACAGAAGAACTATAATCACGATGTGTTACTGGAATTCCAGCATATGCTGGTGCTGCAATTCCCGATGTAATTCCAGGTATAATTTCAAAGTGGATATTATGACATGCTAATTCCTCTGCTTCTTCTCCGCCACGTCCAAAAACAAATGGATCGCCACCCTTTAAACGTGTAACTGTGTGCCCTTTTTTGGCTAAGGTTACCATCATTTTATTTGTTTCTTCCTGCGGTAAGGAGTGCCTGTGAGGATCCTTACCACAATAGAAGAACTTAGTAGAAGGAGAAGCATAATTAAGTATTTCTTTATTTACAAGTCGGTCATAAAGAATGACATCGGCTTCTTTAATGGCTTTTAAACCTTTTAATGTTATTAATTCTGGATCGCCAGGTCCAGCTCCAACTAAATATACTTTCCCCATATGAAACACTACCCCTCTCGTTTAGCTATGAAAATCGCGACCATCATGAACTTTGGCTATCACACCGGCACGAATTACAAAGTCCCCAAAGTGTTCTCCGTCAAGACGCTCTTTACTATAACGCAATAACAATGGACGTAGACTTTCTAATATTTCATTTTCGTCGATATTCTCTTTATATATTTTATTTAGACGTTCGCCTTTAAAACTACCACCTAAGTACATATTATATTTACCAGGTGCTTTACCGATAAAAGCTATTTCTGCTAGCGCTGGTCTTGCACATCCATTAGGACAACCTGTCATACGAATCGTTATTTCTTCCTCTCTTAAACCAGACTCATCTAGTAAATCTTCAATTTTTGTAATTAATGAAGGAAGATATCTTTCAGATTCTGCCATAGCTAAACCACACGTTGGGAAAGCAACACAAGCCATAGAATTTCTTCTAAGTCCTGTATAATTTTTGCCATCTGTTAACTTATATTTATTAATAATAGCTTGTATTTCTTCCTTTTTCTCGGGAGAAACATTTGCAATAACTAAGTTCTGATTAGGTGATAATCTGAAATCTCCAGTATGGATTTCTGCGATTTCTCTTAAGGCTGTTTTTAACAAATAGTCTTCAGTATCTTTCACACGCCCATTTTGTATAAATAAAGTGAAGTTCCAATTATTAACACCTTCAATCCAACCTAATCGATCACCATTATGTTCAAATTCGAAATCACGTGGCGCTTTAATTTCCCAACCTAATCGTCGGTTTAATTCTTCAGTCACCCAAGTTTCTCCTAGACGGTCCACTGTATATTTAAAACGTGCATTTTTTCGATTTTCACGATTACCATAATCACGTTGTATTGTAAGTATTTTCTCACATACATCTACAACCTTTTCCTTAGGTATAAAACCTATGAGACGTCCAAGTTGAGGATATGTTTCTGTATTACCATGAGTCATACCCATACCGCCACCGATAGTCACATTAAATCCAATTAACTCATCTTGTTCAACGATAGCGATTAAACCAATATCTTGAGAATAGACGTCAATATCATTAGATGGTGGTACCGCAATACCTATTTTGAATTTACGTGGTAAATACGTATTCCCATAAATAGGTTCCTTTTCCTCACTAGAATCTAAAACCTTTTCACCATCAAGCCAAATTTCATGATATGCATTTGTTCTTGGAAGTAAGTGATTACTTATACGCGTTGCATAATCATTAATCTCCTTATGTACTTGAGATTGATAAGGATTAGGATTGCACATTGTATTACGATTAACATCTCCACATGCAGCAATAGAATCAAGTACTGCATGATTGATATTTTTCATTGATTGTTTCAAATTACGTTTAAGAATGCCATGAAATTGAAATGCTTGGCGTGTTGTTAATTTAATCGTATGATTGGCATATTGATTAGAAATATCATCCATAGCAATCCACTGTTCAGGAGTCGCTTTCCCCCCGGGTACACGAACTCGAATCATAAAACTATATGCAGGCTCAAGTTTTTGTTTACGACGCTCATCTCTTAAATCCCTGTCATCTTGCATATAACTTCCGTGAAACTTTAGCAGTTTTGCATCATCTTGTGTAATGGATCCAGTGATTGGATTAGCTAAACTTTGTTCAATAGTTCCACGCAAAAAGTCACTATTTGCTTTTAAAAATTCCATTTCATCAAGATTTTTATCTAATTCTTCCGAAATATGATTATTTGTATTAACCATGTATCCCCCGTCCCTTCTATTAATACACGTCTCTTTGATATCTTTTATCTCTTTTCATTTGTTTTAAGTATTCTTCTGCATCTGTTTCAGATAGGTTTTGCTCTTTGATTAACACATTTTTAATCGCTTGATGAACATCCTTTGCCATTTTACTTTCATCACCACATACATAAATAGTAGCGCCATTTTCAATCCATCGATTAAATTGTTCACTATTTTCTGCAATTTTATGTTGCACATACACTTTTTTATCAGTATCTCTAGAAAAAGCAATATCTAATTTTGATAAAGTTCCATCTTCAAGCCATTCTTGCCATTCCGTTTGATACAGAAAATCTGTAGTGAAGTGTTGATCTCCAAAGAATAACCATGTATTTCCTTCAAAACCTAGTTCCTCTCGTTCTTGCATATAGGATCTAAACGGTGCAACACCTGTCCCAGGACCTATCATAATCACAGGTGTTGATTCATCTTGCGGAAACTTAAAATTCGGATTTCGTTTTAAATAGATAGGAATTGTATCGCCCTCTTGTATTCTCTCTGCAAATTGAACTGAACAAACTCCTGAACGTTCGCGACCGTGTGCTTGATATCTAACTGCCCCAACAGTAATGTGAACTTCATCTGGTGTTGCTTTATAACTACTAGATATTGAGTACTCTCTAGGTGGTAACTTTCTTAATAATTGATGTAAATTTTCAGGTTGTAGTTCTGTCGTTGCGAAGTCATTTAATAAATCAATCAAATCCCGTCCCTCAACGTAGTTTTGAATCCATTCTTTATCTTGAATTTTTTCAGAAAGCTCTTCATTATCAAAAAATATCGCAGCATTTTCTATTAGCGGTTTTGTTAATTTAGTAATTTCGAAATGCGATGTTAATGCCTCTTCAAGATTTAAAGTATCTCCATCCTCGTTAATTAAAACTTGTGTTTCTGGACTCCAACCTAATGTGCTAATAAGTAAGTCTACGATAGCTGGATCGTTTTGAGGCAAGACAACTACACAATCCCCCGGTTCATATTCTTCACCGAAATTATCAAGTAATAACTCAATATGTCTTGTCTCTTTGTCTGAACCTCTACCATTCAAATTAATGTTGGTCAATACTTCAGCATCGTAAGGATTAGACTTACTATATTTCTTTTCCTTTGCTGATTTTATAGATTCGCTAACAACTTGTTCACTTTCAGTACCAGCTGGTGTTGAATCAATCGTATTAATAACATTGGCCATCCACTTTTCAGCGTCTTCTTCATAATCAACATCGCAATCAGTACGTTGATAAAGTCTTTCTGCCCCTAATTCAGCCAAACGATTATCAAAATCTTTACCAGTTTGACAGAAGAATTCATAGGTTTGATCTCCTAATGCTAATACTGAAAATCTCACCCCATCCAATTTTGGCGCTTTACGTCCGTGGATGTATTCATGTAATTCAACAGCATTATCTGGTGGATCTCCTTCGCCATGTGTAGATGTGATAATAAATAAATCTTCTACTTTCTTTAAATTCTTAGGTTTAAAGTCATCCATTGATTTGAGCGTAACGTCATTTCCAATATCAGATAAACGTTGTTCAAATATTTCTGCAAGTCCTTGCGCATTACCAGACTCAGATCCATATAAAATCGTTATCGATCTCGCTTCCGGCTCAACTGAAGGTTCCTTTTCATGTAGCATCGCTTCTGTATTGTCATCTAAGTTATGTTGGTCTACAGAATCTGTAGATGTATTTGATTGTTGATTTGCCATCAGATAGCCACTTAACCATACTTGTTGGTTAGGTGATAAAGTGTGAAGCAATTCATTGATTTGTTTAGCTTGCCCTTCCGTAAAAGGACTATTGGTAACACTTAAGTTCAATCTTATCCACCTCTTATACTTTGTTATTCCGATATTTGTCATTAGTTTATATATGTCTATATTTGAAAATTATTAATTATATCTTCAATTCTAGTATGTACCATTTATTATTTTCAGTAAATGTAATACTCAAATGATAACTAAAATCGAAAAGACAATTCATAATATCAAAGTGCAATACAAACTTTGATTACTCAAGATAATCGCTTATAAATAAAGCTGTATCAGCTTTTAATAAACAATTCCTTATTTCTTATCGGAATACTATGTTTTTAAATTAAAATTTTTTGACTATCTCTTATGGTTTATCAGCTACATGTAATCCGCATTCAGTCTTACTAGAATTTGACCAACGACCAGCACGTGAATCATTAGAATTAAATACGGGTGATGTACATGGAATGCAACCAATACTTGGATAATTTTGATCATGTAATTCATTATAAGGTAAGTCCTTATCACGTATATAAGACCATACTTCTTCTTCTGTCCAATAGATTAAGGGACACACTTTAATTGATTTAAATCTTTCATCTTTGTTAATGAAATTTGTATGTGCTCGTGTTGGTGATTGTGCTCGTCTAAGACCTGATATCCAAGCTACAGCACCAGATAATACGTCTTCTAGAGGTTTAATCTTGCGTATGTAGCAACATTGATTAGGATCATTCTTCCATAAAGCAGGATTATATTTCTCACCTTGTTCCTCTAACGTAAGTTCCGGTTTTTTCATTTTAATGCGTAATTGTGGATATTTATCTTTCACCCTATCTATTAAGTCATATGTTTCTTGAAAATGTAAATCAGTGTCTAAAAATACAATTTGTGCGTCGGGTTTAATTTGAGAAATCAAGTCAATCAAAACCATACTCTCAGCACCAAAACTGCAAGAATAAACAATATCATTTTCATAAGTTTGATATGCCCATTTTAAAATCTCATAAGCACCTTTTGTCTCATCATTAATATCTAATTCATTTATAAATGGATCGTTTTGAAAATTGTCATAAGTAATTCTTTTTATAGACATTTGTGGAGCCCCCCTATCACCTTATCAACCCATCCAAATCAACAAAACATATCAGAATTGTCAGAATAATTATGTTTAATACTTTAACTACTTTTATAACGAAAGTCAAGGTAACTCGAGAAATTATCGAAATAAAGATGAGATTAATTTAAATTTTTTGTCCTATATGCTCATAAAAAAATTTAAAGAGCCTACACATATGATATGGCAGACTCTTTAATAATTTCTTTTCCATTCGTTTATCGTGGCTTCATTCAAAATATTACAAATGAAACAAGATTATTTTATTCTTTAATTCAAGTATAAGACAGGCATTTATTTTAATAATTGTCTTATTAATTCCTCCATTTGGTTAGGATTATCACAAGGTAAAAATCGTTTAACAATATTTCCCTGTTGATCGACTACAAATTTAGTAAAATTCCACTTAATTTGCGAACCAAATAATCCTGGTTGTTTACATTTTAATAATATGTACAAAGGGTGCTCATGCTCTCCATTAACGTTAATCTTAGCATGGATGGGGAAAGTAATACCAAACTTATATTTATATACGCGATAAATATCTTTGATTAATCCTGGCTCCTGATTATTAAAATCATTGCAGGGGAAGCTCAAAATCTCAAGACCATACTTATGATATTTTTTATAAAGCATTTCTAATTTATTAAATTGATCATTCAAAGTACAATTAGTTGCAGTATTTACGATAATGAGCACTTTCCCTTTATATTTTTTTAGTAAATAGGTAGAACCATCATAATTCTCTACCGCAA
Organism: Staphylococcus sp. HMSC077D08; assembly: GCF_001837945.1. Taxonomy (NCBI): domain Bacteria; kingdom Bacillati; phylum Bacillota; class Bacilli; order Caryophanales; family Staphylococcaceae; genus Staphylococcus; species Staphylococcus sp. HMSC077D08. The sequence goes on from NZ_KV834827.1 coordinate 64,205, forward strand.
TATCATAAATACTCATTTAGTTACACCTCTACATCATCGCCAATTTCAATAAATCTATAACGCCACTGGAAGCTCCAGGAAATGCAAAAATATTTTGATTTAAATCGTGTGCAGTAAGTTTTTGATTAATGATAAAGACTAGGAGATTAACCAAATCACCAGCGTCATTCCCATAAATCTCTGCTCCTACTAAACGTTTTTGACTATCTAATACAATTGACATTTCAGCTTCTGTTTCGTTTTGATACTCAAATACCATTTGTCTTCCGAATGGTATATCTTTAATTATATACGTATCATCTTTCTTAGCCTCGCTTACTGTGACACCTATTTGAGATAAACGAGGCAATGAATAAAGCACTGAAGGTATTGGTGGATACTGGATGGCCTCTGTATTCAATCCAAGGATATGGGCAGCGATATAATTAGACTCAAATGTAGCTGTAGGAGTAAGCTTAGGAATCATTTTATCGATAACGTCCCCACTTGCATATATATTTTTTACATTTGTTCTTAAATAATCGTCAACCTCAATACCTCTATCACTAAATTGTATACCCACTTTTTCCAAACCTATTTGCTCAACATTAGGCTTTCTACCTGTTGCATCCAGTACATAATCTGTTTCAATCATTTTTCCAGACTCAGTTTCTACTATAAAACGTTGCGCATTCGGTCTAACTGACTTGGTATTCTCACTAAAGTAAAATTTAACACCTTCATCTTTTAACTTTTGAATTAATTTATTGACGTGAGATTCGTTAAACCCTTCAAGTGCCTGATTTGTATGATGAATCACATTGACCTCTACACCAGATTTGACCATGATAGAAGCGAATTCAATACTGATAATACCTGCTCCAATAAAAGTTATACTATTCGGTAAAGATTGCATTGATAAAAATTCCCGACTATCATGCGTATATTCTTTACCTTCGATATCTAATTGATGACTATGTTGTCCAGTTGCTATAACAATATAATCTGATTGTAATGTTGTATCATTTACCTCTATTGTATGAGCATCTACAATTTTACCTTTCCCCATGATTACATCAATTCCCTGTTGTTCAAACATAGATGTGAGGGTTTCAGACATAGGATTAATGACTTGCTCTTTGTAACGCATTAAATTCTTCCAATTCACTTCTAAACTGTGACTATCAATAATATTAGGATATTGTTTGGCTTCTTCAAGCACTTCATAAGGTCCCTCTAATAAAATTTTCGCATTACAACCATAGTTAGTACATGTACCGGCGATGGTATCTTTTTCAACTATAGCTACTTGCTTACCACTTTGCTTTAATGTTAACGCAGCATGCCAAGCTGCATGACCACTTCCTAAAAATACTACATCATATTGTTTCATTAACTCTCATCCTTTCTTATTTTTCTATGAGATGTTTTAATGTTTTCTCTAGTTCTTCAAACACATACTTCGTTTCATCATACTTCGTTGTATCAAATTCTTGTGGTAAGCAACTTGAAATTGCTTCAAAAACTGCTTCTTGTTGTTGTTGTCCATTGTCAGTTAACGTAATTATCAACTGTCGTTTATCAGATTGTTGACGTTCTCTTTTAACCCATTCAGATTGCTCAAGTCTTTTTAGTAATGGAGTTAAAGTGTTACTGGATAAATCCAAATGTCTACCGATTGAATTTAATGTTTGAGGATTCTCTTCCCATAACGTCAGTAATACTAAATACTGAGAATAAGTTATACCAAACTGTTTTAACTTTTTCTCATAAAATTGAGCAAATAAACGACTTACATTATATGCTGAAAAACAAAGCTGATTCGCTAACCTCATTTGTTCTTGTTTCACATATTCACCTCTTTTCAATCGCGCGCGATTGATTATAGTGTAAAATGACTCGCACATTTTCACAATATATATGCTCACAAATAAAATTTTCTTATTTAAACATCAACTATAAAGTTAAAAAGACTTGGAATAATACTATATTCAAGATACCCTGACCACTAATCATAGAAAAAGCCCAAGACACTCTTTGAGTTCTTAGGCTTTCCATAAGCGTTATATTTAAATTTGATTTACATTTTCAATGACGGTAACGTCTCCATTTTTAACATTAACTAACACAGAGAAGTCATTATCTTTGTTACTATCATAAATGAGCTGGCTTGAATTTCTATCATCCGGTTCATTATACATACTTAAAAATTGATCTTCTGAAATATGATTAGGTGCTACACCTACGCTAACAACTTCATTATCATCGTAGGCTACAGCTAAATCACCATATGTTTCATAACTCCACTTCAAACTTTCTACAGAACCATTGGATGTTCCAAATTTATCTTCAACTTCTTCACGTGTCATTCCATTATAAACACCTCTATATCCACTTGTTGAAGCTGACTTCATATAACCTTGATCAAAGTCATTACTAAAAACATCAATGCTTGGACCAGTAGATTGGTCCCTATTTTGATTACTTTCATTTGATTGTTGAGACTGTGTTGTTTGATGACTTTGCTCATCACTAATATAATGATTGTAAGCATAGTACGCACCATACAATAGTGCTGCTATCAACAAGACAAATATAATTGATAGTACAATCAACCAACCTGTATGTTTCTGTCCTTTATAAAATGTTGAATCATGATCTTGTCTTTCCTCACGAGAAATATACGATTGCTGTTCACGCATATGTTCAATTTGATTTTCACTTTTTCTTTGTGTCGATGTCTGTAAATGTTTTCCACATTTATTACAAAATGACTGTTCCTTTTTTACCGGATTTCCACAATGAGGGCAGAATTTCATTTATATCACCTTTCCTCTAAACGATTGTATTCCTCACGCAACTGATTCACCTGAGTTAGCCCTGCTTTCATAAGTATAAATATAAATAGCCATGCAATTATAATTAATAGAATATATTTTAAATAACCACTACTTAAAAGTGTTATTTCCGTATCCCATATTCCGTGCAATGTCACTGCCACAAAAAAGAAAAATATAAAACGTTTATCGATGATATTCGACCATTCGAAATGGTTTGTTTCTTTCACTATTACTGCCGCAGCACCAACAATAGCTGCCCAAACGAGGTGACCGCCTAAAGCTGTCCAACCTCTTTGTATAGTAATTTCAGTAATATTATTAACTCCATCAACTAAATTAAATCCAAACCTAAATATATAACCGGCTGATTCAAACACCGCGAACCCTGCACCAACAGCAGCACCGATAAGTAATCCATTGAGTATTTTATTTGTTTTTAAATAATTGATAAACAAAATAACAACAGTTGCTTTTCCAACCTCTTCAACAAATCCTACTATGAATGCATCTGTTATAGTCATAATTCCATAATATTGCGATTCAGTACTAAATGTAACAAATTGATATAAAATCATTGTACTAATAAGTGACAATACACCACCAATAAAAAACATGCTCATTACATCAAAGATACTAATATTTTTAAATGCATTAGATTCGAAGAAGAAGATTAACCCTGAAATAGGAACTAATAGTGCGCCAATAAATATCATTCCTGGTATGGCATTGGCATTACCAAATACATTTGTTAATACCCATAACGCTAGGAAAGTGATACCTAAAGCTAAAAATACACGCGAGAATACCCAAGGTCTCCCCCACTCTTCGGAAACTTCATTAATATGTGGCGTCGTACGCTTTGTTCCAGCAATAAATACATCATCCGCTTCATCTTTGGTGTGAGATTTAAACACCTCAGAAAACATATCACGCAAATTCAATTTTAAACTTTCATCATTCCCTGCTAGCCTACCTATTGATTTCGTTGTGTTATTAAATAGATGCTTGGCTTCTTCTGTTAATCGAATGCGATCTGCAGTTTCATTTTCAATTTCAGGTTTTGTGTTTGAATATGTATGTGACCCTATGTTGTCATTTGCATTTGATAATGTTTGCTGAAGAAAATGACCACAATTAATACAAAACTTATCATCGACATTTACTACTTTGTGACACTTTGGACATTGTCTTTCTTGACTACTAAAAAAATGTTCAGTTTTTGTCTTTGGATTATCTAACACACTCTGTCCACAATTAACACAAAATTTATCATCCTTCTCTAAATGTGACCCACAATTAGAACAAATCAATTCAATCCCTACTTTCAAGTTATCTCTATAAAAAAGTTGTTATCAATATTTTAAATTAATTCTCATAAAATCGCTATATTCTATGACAGATAAACTGTTAATTTTCGTATTGCAAAATAAAACGTCGATAAAAGCGACTGCTTTTATCGACGTTGCTCTTCGTATCTTACGCGTTGACGATATCCATATGTGCTCTCTTTAATGAGTTCATCATTAAGTAAACCAGCTCCAATTGCACCTGCAACTGTCGAAATTGAAGCTGCAAACCATGGAATACTTAAATACAAATCAATGCCTGCAGGACCTTTTAATCCAACTTGCTGACCTAAAAATCCTGATGGCAATAATACGATTTCAGCAATTAAGAAGAGTAAATATAGAATAATATAATAAATGATAATGGCAAAAATCAATGTCATTATTGTTGTAAGATTGTATAACCAAGTAATTTGCTTATGATTGCTTTTATTAACTGGTTCCCATAACTCATGTGACATCATTATCCATATTAACATTCCAATAATCGCAATAATTGAAATTCCAAATAAGCGCCACATTGAAAAGTTATAAGCCATTTGCCACATCGTTGTAAATACAAGTCCAAATGCACCTGTAGTAAATGCAATAGCTACTATATTACTTAAACTTGCCATCATATTTAATGGATTATTCGCAAAGGTCATTCCACTAACAAGACGAAACATGCCTCTAGAACGTGAACTAGATAAATATCTTAAGTGATAAGAGTCTGTTTCTTTCATATATATTGTTTCTTTGTCTATTTTAGAGAGCGGAAATTGCTTTTTCACTGAATTTTCTATTTGATTATTATTATCATAATTACGACTTTCTTGTTCAGCTTCATTTAATTCTTGAATAATATTATAAATCGCATGCTTGAAACGTTTTTTAACTGGACGCCAGCCAAATGCCGGGTATGAGAAAATAGCTGCACCATTTTCCATATTAATATCTAATGCCATCACTTGCTTGTCAGCAAACATCGGTAAATCTGTAATTGCTATCACATAATCCCATTGTCTCTTATCGTGATAATCAGCTACTTTCTCAAAAATTTCATCTACAGATTCAGCAAAACCAGTAAGCGGATCAGTAACTAAATCAAAAATCCATTCTTGCTGATGATCATAATGCGTAGATAACATTTTAGGCATTTCTTGTATAAGATTTTCTGCAAGATGTTCAGTAACACCTGGAGCGACGACTAGACCCACAGTTTTTTGATTTGTCATGCGTCATCCTCCTCTCTATGTCCTTGTTTTTTACCTTCATATTGTTCATTATTTCCATCTTTACTTGAAGTTTGTTGTTCGACATTTTGTTGTGATACATCACGAGAAGTTTCTTGTTCTTTTTGTTCTTGCTCAGCTTCTTTATAGCGATGATATTGTCTATAAGAATAAGTAATACGACGTATTTTCTCTTCATTTTCAACAGTTGATCCCATAGCCCCAGCTAAAAGCCCTAATGATGATACAAACCAAATCAATCTCATATAATTTGAGAACGTAAATTGTGCTTGGGCACTCGTCCAACTATTAAATAATTCCACAGGGACAAAGAGTGTGATACTGATGATTAACAATAAATACAAAATGACATAATTTATGAGTGTAATCAAACTTAGTGTAACAAGTGTGGTTGAATTATAAATATATCGATATACACGCTGAGATTTAGCAGTTTTCTTTTCAATCAATTGATGCGCATAGAATAGCCATCCGGCCATCCCAAGTATGGCAATCACCATCAATATGATAAGTCGAAGCGGTGAATAAATCACGCTTAATTCCCATGGCATTGAAAATATGGAGACATAAGTTCCTGTTGCAAAGGCAACTGAAATGATTTTCTTAAAATTAAAGATGTTTTTCCAAGGCTGATTTGCTCGTGTCAGTCCACCAATTAACTGAATCCAACTTATGATAAATAAAATATTAATATATCGTTGCTTTGATGTTGCGTCTTCGTCTGGTTCTACAGCCTTCACGCGTACAAAAGGATGTGGCGCATTTTTGTTTTTCGGTTGATTATAATATAATTGTTCAATCAATGAAGTCATCGTTTTAACTAGCTTGCGCTTTAAATCAATAAAACCTAGTGACGGTAATGATAGCATTGCAACATGTTTGTCACTATTAAAGTCGCTGACTACCACTTTATTATCTGAAATACTTGGCAAATCTGTCAGGCAAACAACGTAATCCCACTGATGTGCCTCTTTAATTTGTGCTGCTTTTTCAACACTTTCATGTATATCCTCTGCAGATCCTATCATGAGATCGACTTTGATTTCGAAATTCCATCGATTATGTTTAGTCCGCTTTGACAATAACTGTTTAACATTTGGAATTATATTTTTTGCATGTTGATGCGCTATACCTGGTGAAGGTATAATTCCGACTGTTTGCATCGTCGTTGTCCCTCCTTTCTAATTTTTAAATCAACTCTATTCATAGTTAAAAAGTGCACGTTATCACGCTGATAAACGTTCTTAACGTACACTTTTGTTTTGTTACTCATTAAGTTTTAATTGTAACATTTATTTTGCTAACACGAGTGGTGAGAAGATAATATAACTTACTACTACTAATGCAAGAACAATAATACCTGCAACGTAACGATATTTCCAAGGCGTCATATCTACTTTCGGTTGATGCGTGTTTAAATCAAACTCACTAGATGGTTTAACTTTGTTAAAGATCAAAATTATAATTAAATCTACAAAGAATAATACACTAAATGTGTATAGATAATTAATTTCTGTAAATACAAAGCTGATGATGGCATATAAAATTATATGTGTGAAGAGTGTCACTTTAGCGCCCAATTTAGATGTGCGTTTAGAAAAGAAAGCGACTAAAATCAAAGCTAGCACAGGCATACTATACACACCATTAAACTGTTGAACTAATGCATAAAGACCACTAGGGAATAATGAGATGACTGGTGCAAGTGCTACAACAATAACTCCAATGACTACAGTAGCAATATGGCCTACTCGAGCAATATGTTTATCTGATTTATTTTTTCCAAAAATAGGTTGATAGAAATCGAGTGTTAATAGTGTAGTTGTACTATTCAATGAGCCAACAAATGAGCTTAATATTGCACCAAAAATAACCGCACCAAATAAGCCGAATGCCCATTCTGGTAATACTGAAGTTACAAGTGCAGGGTAAGCGTTATCTGATTTATCAAGACTACCATTAAAATAGTTAAATGCTACTACACCTGGTAAGACTGTAAATAATGGTCCGAACACTTTAAATAAGCTTAAATATATTGCACCTTTTTGAGATTCTTTTAAATTTTTAGCTGCGAGTGCTTTTTGAACTATCATCTGGTTTGCGCACCAGAAGAATAAATTGTTAAAGAACATACCAAAGAATAGGGTTGGCCAAGGCACAACATCCGAGTCCACCTTACCAAAACCATTCAATTTCTCAGGTGTGTCTTGCACGATTTTGTCGAAGCCATGTAGGAAGTTGCCATCTCCTAATTGACCTAGACCTAATATTGTAATCGCAAGTCCACCTATGATTAAAGCCATGCCATAAATTGAATCACTAAAAGCACTTAACGATAAACCACCTACAAATAAGTAAATAATACCAATTATACCAATAATAGATGAAATAATGATGACAGCTGTTGAACTACTTACACCTAAATATTTATCAACTTTAAACATTTTATTGAACACTAGTGAACCAGAGTACAATACTACAGGCAAGAAAGATACGACATAGGTGAAGATAAATAAAATGGAGACAAAACGTTTAGTAAATGTATCATAACGTAATTCCAAAAACTCAGAAATTGTATTAACACCCTATTTTAAATATTTAGGAAGAAAGACCCATGCCAACAATACAACTGCTACGGCAGCCGTAACTTCCCAAGCCATTACTTCCATTCCTTGTGCATAGCTTTAACCATTTTGCCCAACAATTTGTTCTGTCGACAAATTGGTCATGATAATTGTTGAAGCAACTGTAAATCCAGTAAGGCTATTTCCTCCCATAAAATAACCATCTGAACTATTCGTTTTAATTTTTCTTGATTGCAAATAGGCATAAAAAGAAATGCCACCTACGACCATAATAAATAAAATAATCGATATCCAATTCATTTAATATGTTACTCCTTTCCACTTTTGTCGATTGGATATAATTAAAATAGATCCTAAAAAACAACGATAGTGACTTATACGTAAAACAATGAATGTATCTACATCAACTTAACAACATATTATTGTAAAGTGATAAATGTTTCATATGTGAATTGGGTTTGTCATTTCGTGCACAACTCATATATAGACAGAAATATAAATTTTAAAACTTCTTTTTTGTTTTTAAAATGAATTGTACACTTTAGAACATTTTTTAATAGCGGCATTTTTCCAATATATTTTTTAAAGTATCCTTGCACTAAATTTAACTATAGAAATCACTTCATCATTTTAAAATAATAATTAAATTTTTATACTAAAAAAGCGAGACCGATTCTTTTCAGATTCGTCGTCTCGCTCCCGTACAACTGACTATGATTCGAAACAGTCAGTAACAAGCATTTTTCAATTCATTTATTTATAATAAAAATTTCAAACATCAAAACATTTGATATAGGTATTCAACCTTTAAATCGTTTGTACTATTTGTATGGTTGATTATCATGATTATGGTTTTCTCGTTTATTTTGATCATTCAAGGCGTGATCATGATGAGATGTTGATGGTTGACCAATATGTGGTTCATTCATATTATATTGTTGTTGTTCACGTTTCTTTTCTTCTGGCACAACATGTGAATGTATGTCATTACTGTATTGAGAATTGATTTGGTCATTTTGTGTTTGTGGTTTACGTACTAAAAGCATGATACCTGCTATTAACCATAAGACACCAGCCATAAAACTTAAAAAGAGACCAATGATTCCTGTAATAACGAGTAATATTCCTGATACTTTTGCATTTTTACCAATTAAAATAGCGGCAACTATTGATACAATTAATAAAATGAGAAGTATAATAATGAAAACGACACCTAAACCTAACATAATATTATAAGTTTGGTATGCTAAATCATATTCCCCTGGATTTTCTTCTATAAATCCTTGAATCATTCCATTTTTAAAATCACTTGTTTGTGTCATTATGAAAAATATGCCTATTAAAAATACATACAACAGATGTAATCCATTGCCAATCCATGAAAGTATTAATTCACCTTTACGTTGTATCATTCTTGTTCCTCCTTTTCACCTATTCATTTAATTCCCTAATTTTTTTAAACATATGCATTAAATTAGATATATTGTAATTTATCTTTCTTAAAATATATAAATATTAATGCTTACCGTTTATCATCGTATAATAAATTCTAGAAGTAATCCAGTACATCATTGAATAAAAAATAATAAATACAACTATCACACCTACATAACTTGTAGCATATAGTCCCAAGTCATATTGACCAACGATTCCTAATACAGAGTATATGATGCGAAAAGCAGCTAACGTATGTATAATTGCAACAATTACAGGAATGAGAAATACCCATATTACTTGTTTATTAATTGTTTTTTTGATTAAATTTTCATCTAATCCAAGTTGTTTCATCGTTATATATGCATCTCTATCTTCATGACCTTCTGAAACTTGTTTATAATACATCATAAGAAATATACCTATCAATAAAACTAGAGATACAACACTTCCAACAAAAACTAAACTTGAGTTGACTTGTTTCCACATCAATAGATTTTGTTTTTTCACTTGAAATTCAATATCATGTTGAACCCCTATTTTCTTAATGCGATGATTCAACTTATCCTTTTCTTTTAATACATTAAATTCAACGGCAGTTTGTACTTGATTAGGAGTGATGATTAAATTTTCATCATTATGATTACGATATTCATTAACAATACGATCCATCAGTTGTTGTTGATTCACAATTAAAGTTATACCATCTGCATAGAGTAAGTTATCCATATTTGTAGACTCAATATATTTAACTCTGTATGTTTTCCCGAATATATTGAGCGTTTTCATTTTTTTAAATAATGACACACTTGTACTAATTGCAATTTCATCATCATTTAATTTTATTTTTTTATTGTTTTTATTGTAATCACTTTTATTATATATAGAAATAAAGGAGTTGAATTTTCGCTTATTTCCAAAATTAAATAAACCACTCGATACAGTTTGTCTTTTTAGCTTTTTATGTTTTAAGCCTCCCTGCAATTCAGCTCCCACCATACCTCGTGCATAAATTTTAAATTGACCAGTTGGAACTTCTTGGCGAATATCTTTTTTTAAATTTTCTATCTTACGTTGAATTTTGCTATTTTTATGAAAATCACCAATATAATAACCTGCGTAATCATTTTTAAATGCAAATTCAAACCTGTGATCCATATTTCTATAAGTTGAGACTGTCATACTTAACGTAACAATCAGAAATGTACACATAAATGAAATCGTAGCTAAACCAATCGCACTAGATTTTACGCGTGATTTAAGTCCTGCAATAAAGAAAAAATGATTGGGTTTATAATAATAATGATCTAATTTTTGTAACATTTCTAAAACTATTGACCCTAAGCTAACAAAAAGCAAATAGGTACCGATAAGCGTTGACAAAATCGCAAAAAATATAATCCCCAAGGAACCGATAGCCGTGTTAGGTTTTATAGCTAAATAATAGCCCATTCCTATAAAAATTAATCCTAAAATTAAAAATATTATTAACAGTACACGGGATTTTTCATGTGTCTTACTTTTATTTTTAAGCAGTAACTGTAAGGAGTTTTTAAATGATATTTTAAAATTGTTAATAACAAACAATATGATCATCAAACTGAGTAGCATGGTTAATGTGATTTTCATTGACAAAACATCAAATGGATAATCTGACAACTGAGGTTGATGCGTATTAACTAGTTTATTAAATAACATAAAAAAGAGCTCACCAAATAAGTAACCTCCAACAATGCTCAATATTGCAGATATAATAAATTGAATGAGAAGTTCAATCAAGATGATGAGTCTTAGATGTTTTTTCTCCATGCCAAGAACCATATTTAAGGCAAATTCCTTTTTCCTACGATTCATAACAAAGTGATTTGCATAAATTAAAAATATGAATAATAACATCGTCATAAACACTATTCCAATCATCGCAGATATTTTTAATTCAGGATGATGCTCATTAAAATAAATGTTAGTGGTTAACGATAACAATATGTATTCAATACCGAATAAAATACTTATTACGCTAATAAATGGAACAATGATATGACGTTGATTAACAAAATTTTGTTTAATCATTTTCCACAAAATCTTGAAAGTCATATTAGTCACCTACTCCATTCAATATGGCCAAATTATCGGCAATACGCTTTTGATAATCTGTTTGCGATTCTTCACCACGATAAATCTCATGATATAAACGACCATCTTTGATAAAGATGACACGGTTCGCATATGACGCGTCAATATTTGAATGTGTCACCATTAATATAGTTTGATGCTTTTGATTAATTTTTCGAAATAAACACATAAGGTTTTTAGAGGTTTTTGAATCAAGTGCACCAGTGGGTTCATCAGCTAATAATAATTTAGGTCGTGCTATCAACGCACGGGCTATAGCTATCCGTTGTCTTTGTCCCCCAGATATTTCAGACGGATATTTTTCAAGCAAGTCTTCAATTCCTAATTGTTCACTTATTTCCGTTAAGCGTTTTTGCATTATTTTCGGACGTTCATTTGCAAGTACAAGAGGCATCAAAATATTATCTTTGTTCGACATCGTATTCAACACATTAAAATCTTGAAACACAAATCCCATCATTTCTCTGCGAAAGCGTGCAATGTCTTTATGCTTCAATTGATTAAGCGGCAACCCGTCTAACTTTATTAATCCTTCAGTTGTACGATCAAAAGTAGCAATTAAATTGAGTAATGTAGATTTACCTGAACCTGACTCGCCCATGATTGCTACAAATTCATTTTCATCAATTTCAAGGTTCATTTGATTTAAAGCTATTGTCGTGTTCATACCTCTGCCAAAGACCTTTTTTACATTTTTAACCTCTAATAACACTATGCAAACTCCTTTCTCCCTTTCTACTACATCATAAAATAAAAAGAATGCCAATAACATTCATAATATCTTACAAATATCATTGGCAAACTTACAATTTTGAAAGTTTATTATTTTTCTTTAGTAAAATGTATAAAAAATACTGTCCCCTGATTTAACTCTGATTGTACAGTTACTTGTATATTTAAATGATTTGCAATGTGTTGCACTATAAATAAACCTATACCTGTTGATTGTTCATTCAATCTACCGTTAAATCCTGAGTATCCTTTATCAAAAATTTTAGGAATATCTGCTTTACTAATCCCAATACCATTATCTTTAATCTGTAGAGTTTGATTGGCAACATCAAAATCTATCCATATATCTTTACCTTTAGCATATTTTAAAGCATTATTTAAAAGTTGCTCTATCATTATAGAAGCCCATTGTGTATCGGTTAAAATGATGTCCTCACTTTTTTCATAATGGATTTGCGTCTTTTGTTCAATAAACTGAATTCTATATTTTAAAATCAACGGCCGAATCAAATCATCAACTGTCACTTTGGTAATTGTCATATCTGACTCTTCATTTAATAATTTTAAATAACTTAATGCGAGGCTTGTATAATTATCAATGTGCACAATTTCTTGTCTAACACGATTAACTACATTCTCCTCGTTTCTCTCCAAAAGTAATTGTGAGGCAGTGATAGGTGTTTTAATTTGATGTACCCATGTTAAAAAATAACTTTCAACATCATTACGATATTCAATTTGCTGATTCTTAACATGTGCTAACTCATGTTCTAAATATGCCACTTTATCTTTAAGATGTTCGTTCTTTTTAAAATTTAAATACTTTATCCACCAACGTACACACATCAATAGTAATATGATACTGATTGCTAGTACGTATGCATCAAAAGGTAAAGAAAATACATAAAATATAAGTGCAAAAAATAATAGAATTATTAAAATAATTGAAATCTCATTACGAATCGATTGAATATATGCAAACTTCATATGTCTCAAACCCTGTATCCTACATTTTTCTTTGTCTCAATTAAATTATCGACACCGATAGAAAGTAATTTTTTTCGTAATCGCGTCATATTTACTGCTAGCGTATTGTCATCAATAAAATTCTCAGACTCCCAACATTTCTCAATTAAAGCTGTACGACTTACATATTTATTTTCATTTTGAAATAACAATTTTAATATCTGTAGCTCTGTTAAGGAAAGTTGAACATGTTCATTATCCTTGCTAAGCTTCGCCTCATCAACAATTAGTTTACAACCTTTAACAGCTATTTCATCACGAGCTATTGATAAATCATAAGTGCGACGCAATAGTGCCTGAATTTTAGCTACTGTTAAAGACAAGTTAAATGGTTTCTCGATAAAATCATCGCCACCCATTTGAATAGCCAGAATTTGATCCATATTATCTGTTCTTGAACTAATAAACATAATAGGCACACGAGATACTTTTCGTATTTCTTGGCACCAATGGAAGCCATTAAGGGTTGGTAGATTGATATCTAATAATACGAGTTGTGGTTCTACTCTGCGAAAATCTTCCATTATCTTTTCAAAATTATCAACCACATGAACCTCATAATTCCATTTAGATAGCTCATTAGCTAAACTTTCAGCAATCACTAAATCGTCTTCTACAATGAAAATCTTCATATATGTTCACCTTTCACTATCTTTTCACTCTTATTTATCATCATCTGAATTTTTATTTTGCTGTTGTTCTTTGTCGATATAATCAGGTTGTTGCTGTTCTACATGATTCGAATTTTGTTCTTTTGAATTTTTCTTTCTACGTTTTTCTTCTAATACGCTTAGTACAATAAACAAAATAATTAATATTGGAGATAACATTACAAATATCATTGTCTCACCTTCTCCTAGGGGCTCTAACCCCTAATAATTATGATACCTATTATAGATTATTTTACATGTTTATTACTAAGAAATACATTGACATGATGGTATTATTTTAACAATATTATCACTTTGAGAGATATAAAAGGGCATCGAATATAGAGCCATACATTTTATTTAAGTGATAAAATTTTATAATATGTAAAAATAATATTACTTTACATTATATTTACTAAAAACTAACTCTCAGTCAAAATTTGTCTTCTATACTTAAATTATCATACATATTGGGAGGCAATTTATTTATGAAATTTATGAATAAAATGGGCAAGACGACGCTTGCTTCATCAATCGTAGCAGCATCCGTTTTAAGTACAGTGAACGTATCCTATGCTTCAGGCAGCTCAGAACAAGGTGCTCAAACTAAGCAAACACAAAACGAAGCCATTGCTTTCGGCAACACAAAAAATCCAAAAAATGTCATCTTCATGGTTGGCGATGGTATGGGACCTTCTTTTAACACTGCATATCGCTATTATAAAAATAAGCCTGGTGCTAAGAAAATGACTCCAACCGCTTTTGATAAATATCTAAAAGGAACAAATCGTACTTATTCTAATGATCCTAAAGAAAATGTTACAGACTCTGCTGCTGGAGGAACAGCTTTTAGTACCGGTCACAAAACATATAACGGTGCAATTAGTGTTGATACAAATAAAAAACCAATTAAATCTGTGCTAGAACAAGCTAAAGAACAAGGAAAATCAACTGGTTTAGTAACTACTGCTGAACTTACTGATGCAACACCTGCTGTATATGCTGCTCATATAGATTCACGCGATAAAAAAGATGAAATTGCACAGCAATTTTATAATGATAAAATAAATGGCAAACATAAAGTCGATGTGATGTTAGGTGGCGGAGCAAAATACTTCGGTAAAGAAAATAAAAATTTAGCGAAAAAATTCAAAAAAGACGGTTATGATATCGTTTCTAATAAAGATGAATTAAATCAATCACAAAGCAAGCAAGTCTTAGGTACTTTCTCAGAAAAAGATATGCCATTACAAATAGATGCACCTCAATCTAATCCGTTGCTAGTAGACATGCAAAACAGTGCACTAAATAAATTAAGTAAAAATAATAAGGGATTCTTTTTAATGGTTGAGGGTGCTTCAATTGATAAAGCTGCCCACCCTAATGATATCACTGGTGTGATGTCTGAAATGTCTGGTTTCGAAACAGCTTTTGATAATGCTATTAATTATGCAAAGACACATAAAGATACACTTGTTGTAGCAACTGCAGACCACTCAACTGGTGGTCTATCAACCGCAAAAGGTAAAGATTATAAATGGAATCCAGAGGCTATTCACAAGATGAAACATTCTGGAATGTATATGACAAAACAAATCGCTGATGGAAAAGATCCTAAAAAAGTAATTAAAGATGGATACGGCATTGATTTTCCAAACAAACAACTCGATAAAGTCAAAAAAGCAGCAGACGACCTTCACAAACTACAAAAAGAAGGTAAAGATGACAAAGACGAAAAAGTTGTAGAACAAACAACAAAATTACAAAATGCAATTCAAAAACCAATTAACGATGCTTCACACACAGGTTGGACAACCAATGGCCATACAGGTGTAGATGTTAACACATATGCATATGGGCCAGGTTCTAATAAATTCAAAGGGAATATGGAAAATACCCAAAGCGCTAAAAACATATTTGACTTTTTCGGAAACAATGTAACATCAAATCAAAATTAGTTATAAAGTTTAAATTTAATATAATAAGAAAGGGACAGTCGTCGTTATGACCACTGTCCCTTTATCAAGTAAATAGTATATTTTATACACATAAAATGTAATAACTATTAAATATAAATCGCTTATAATTCTGCATTCGACATTGTGCTCTTTTTGATTTGATACTTTTTAAAAAGTTGGAACCCTACTACGCTTCCAATAACGAACGTTGATGCTACTGTTACTCCAATAGTTACACGATTAGACATATTCTTTTCATCTTTCACATTTTTTTGCTGTGCTAAACGTGCCATCTTATTTTTAAAAATATTCATAACAGTCTTGTGTGCTTTAGCTTGAGTTAGTTTATATACTACCCAAGGTAATGTAGGTTCATATTCTTGTAAAGCAATAATACCCTCATTGGTGTTTCTTATTCTTCGGAATTCAAAGCGTGCATTTCCACCATCATTTGAATGTGCTAAATCGCCACCCACAATATTATATACCACCATATCTTCTGTAGAGTCAGCTTCATCACGTTCCATTTTTAAAATGAATTTATTAATGAAGGGCAAATTCATATTAAATTCTCGTTCATTTATCGTACCTTTAACGAGATGTAGTGTGATATTATTGATAAATTTTGCATATTCTTTAGTCACATCTTTAATCGAATAACCTTCCGGAATTTTAAACCGTGTAATGGCTCGTACATCTTTAATTTCTTGATGCATACGCCCAAATGATTGAGAATTTTTCGAATCCGACTTTTTCTTAGAAGTCTTTTGTTCTTCTCTTAGTGCTCTTCTCACACTATCTTCAAAGGTGATATTTCCTACGGCCAAGTTAGACACAACGCGTTTTCGATGTGGTACCATATCGTGAATCAAACTATTCATTAATGGATATACCATTTCTTTCGGTACATTTGAAATCAGTTGTACCCAATAACGACTTACGATAATGGGTATAATAGGTAAATCAAGCATAGGTAGTCGCTTATCAAGTACGTTAGCTGTGCGCTGTATCAGCGTTTTATAATTCATCACTTCAGGACCTGTGATATCAATTGCTTCGTTATCTTTGGGTGTTCGATTCACCAATGCTGCTAAACCATCTATCACATCGTCAATGGCAACAGGTGCAATTTTATTGTAAGCCCAACTAGGCAAAACCATTGCTGGCAATCTCTCAACTAGTCTTTTAAGAATTGGATAAGAACTTCCTTTTGCACCAATAATTAAACCTGCACGTAATGTGCTAACTGGTATACCGTAATCACCAAGAATTTTTTCACATTCAAGTCGACTTCTTAAATGCGCAGATAGCTCATCATTTTCTGGTATTAAACCACTCATGTAGACAATATGCTTAACACCCTGCTTTTGAGCCGCACGCGCAAAATTATCCGCTAACAATACATCCATATCTTCGAAGCTAGCCTGCGTTAATTTTGCTGATGGCATCATAGAGTGTACTAAATAAATCGCTGTATCTACATCTTTCATTACTTTTGTAATTTCGTCCAAATCAAATAAGTCTGCTGACTTCCACGTGACATTTTCTTCATCCGTTTTATTATGAGTATTTCTCGATATAGCTATCACTTCATGATCTTTTTTTAATTTATTCTTGAGATGACTACCAATATAACCTGATGCACCAGTTAGTAAAATTTTAGACATATACTCCCCCTTAGAATGTGTTTTAATGTTCTAGAAAAATAGTTAGATTGTATACTTATTAAATTTGTATTGGTTATCATTGCTATATGTTAAATGTTTACCCAAAAATATGAAACTGAGACAAGATTCACATGATTCTTGTCTCAAAGTATCCATACTTATATTATTTCCCAGTAAATAACAACTTTCTTTAAGAAATCTGTTGTTTGCAGATTGATGAACGTGGATATTCTGGTTCCCCAAGAATTTTGGTCATTAACTTTTCACTGCTTTTCGAACTATCTTGTTTCATCAAACGATGAACCACTTTTGAATAATTTATATAATCAGTGCTACAAATTTGTTTAGCTAACATGCGTTCATTTAAAGAGGCTTTAAGAAAATCACCCACTTCAAACAAATCAAAATAAAAACCAACACTTTGTTTATATTGTTGCTCGTCTTCTTGAAGAATAAACACCGGCTTGTTTAAATGTATATAGTCAAAAATGGTCGACGAGTAATCTGTAATCATACATTCACTCAGAATATACAGTTCTTGAATATCAACAAGTTCATTGAAATAACAATGAATTCGATTATCTATTTGATTATATCTAGTTCTTAAATGACTTTCATTAGGATGGAGTTTCACAATAATCTCGTAATTCTCTGGTAAATATTTAAGTAAATCTTTTAAATTAATCTGAGTGACTTCTTTTCTTTGATTTCCTCTCCATGTGGGACAATATAATATATATTTTTTATCATCATCTATCTTATACATATATTTAAGCTGTAACTGCTGGCGCTCTTGTAAATTATTATTATTTATTAAATATTCATTCTTAGGTGCGCCGTATTCTAGAACTTTAAGATTTGGATTTTTATTTAGCATAAAGGCTGATTCTAACAACGTCGTATTAATATCTGATGATGTCAAAATGTAATCCCATTTTTTCATGCGTGGTATGAATGCCTCTAGTTGTTGTTGTCTTTCATGCTGTTCATTTAAATCATTAACCATTTTCTTTAATGGAAAACCGTGCCACGTTTGAATAAATATCTGCTCTGAAGACTTGTACACTTTATCCCATGAGTTACCATTGATAAAAACATACTTACACTTTCTAAACGTTTTAATATATTTCTCGCTTCCAAATCGAACAGGTGTAAAACCGTAACGTTTGATTTCCATATCGACAAGTGAATTGGTTGAACTCACATATATTTTTTTATGAGCATACTGTCTTTTAATAGCGAGAGCAATATATTTAGGATCTCCACTGAAATTCTTACCATGGAAAGACTCTATAAATATTGAGTCTGCGTCTACAGGTATTTGATTTAAATTTTTGATATAGCTCATATGCTTTCTTTTTTCATAGTACGTTTTACATTTATTAAATAAATATTTATTTTTTCTAATTAAATTCATCCAACGACTTTCTTTTAAACGACTTGCTATATCTATTTGTTTTTCACTACAGAGATGTTGATGAATTTTCTTCACTTTTACATGTTGAGATGAAGAAAAAGTTTCAACGTGATTTAAAAATTCCTGTCCATAGTTAATGCATTTAAACGTACTCTCCAACTGTCGATAATCTTTTTGTCGATCACAGTGACTATATTTATAGTCTAGAAAGTCTTTAATTATTTTACTATCTTTAATCATATCTTTGGTTAAAAAACGTATCGCTTCATATGGTGCATAGATATCCTTTAACACGTTATCATCACCATAGTAAACTAGAGCTTTATTCCCCTGAGCAATCGTTTCTAATATAGAATAGCCGAGCGTTTCATATGGTGAACTAGATATATAAATATAACTCTCTGGTTCTTTTTCATTAATATGAATATAATCATTAAGATGATAGTAATTTATCAAATTTTTGTAAAGCATTTCTGAAGGACCATATCCTATTAAATAAAGTTGAGCATCGTCAACAATTTGGTTTTTAATGATGTAATTAAACAATTTAATAATATATGAAATATCTTTAACTTCGTCCTCAAAACGTGCTTTAATTAAAAAATTTCGTTTAGTATTTATTGGCTCTGATTTTAAATCGATATGTTGTGCATTTACGTATTGATTAAAAACCCGATGATAGTCATATTTAGCTATAAACTCATTTTTGATTCTAGCTGTACTCACTCGAACACAATCAATACAGTCTAATGCTAAATCTATATTCTCATTAATATATTCCAATGGACCATGTATTTCACCAACAATCTTAATCTTGCTATTTAATTTTTTAACTAAATATGCATGATTAAAAAAGGTTTCTCTAGTAATTATAAGTAGGTCTCCATGAGCAAGTTCTTTTCCACTATTAAATTGATAAATATGAAGATGCTTTGTGCTCAACCCTTCGTAAATAATTAGTTTTGTGATATCACTTTTATTATAGTTCTTATAATTAAAGTAGTGTACCTCATGTCCAATTTCTAATAAGCTTTTCACTAAGTTAATATTACTTCTTGATGTTCCGCCCTTGTCGAAGATATTATATCCAAATATGTTAATCTTCATTTAATATCTCACTTCCCAAATACATTAAATTATTTCATCTTTAATATGTAGAACTCGCGAAAGATATTATACTTAATATTTGGAATTTTATCTACTTTGTATATAATTAAAATAATTTTGAATTTTAAAATTAAAAAAGACACGACATGGTCGCAATCGACCTAGTCGTGTCTTCATATAATTATCATTAGTGAATCTTAATATTCAATGTTTGGAGCTTGGTTTACATGATTTTGGTATTTTTTGAAACCATAGAACGCTGCACCAGCTAATGCTAAAATAACTGCTAATTTTTTCATCTTAATAACACTCCTTTCAAAGATGCGGTTCTTGAACAAACAAAATGTTCAATAGTTAATTACTATTATACACGTTTTATAGTTATTTTTAAAAACTTGAATTTCAAATTAACGTAATTTTTCCCTTATTTTCTAAAATTCATTATTAATTTTGAAAATACATAGATTTATTTTACAACTTAAGTTACGATTTACGATTACATTTATCTCTCAATGCTTCATGAATTTCTATTTTATTCCTCACATATTTAAGATTTTGTCTTAGTTTTGTTATATCATTTTCTATATTGACTTTGAGCTTATTTAATAACTGACTTGATAAGTCATGGTCATGTGCATGAGTTAAAATTTTCTTAATATCCTCAATAGGCATATTTACCTTTCTGTAATGAACAATAACTTCTAATTTTTTTAAAGTATCATTACCAAATTGGCGGTGACCACGTGCATCCCTTGGTATGTTAATGAGTCCTTTCTTTTCATAAAAACGAATCGCATGCGTACTGACATGATAAAGGTTAGCAACATCTGTAATTCGCAATTTTTGTCTCCTCTCTTCAAAGCATCTGTTTTGACTTAGACCTAGTCTAAGGGAGGATACTATAGATTATCAATTATAAGGAGTTGAAATTGATGAATAATAGTAAAGTTATTGTAATAACTGGTGCATCTAGTGGTATTGGAGAAGCTACTGCACAACGTCTTGCACAAGATGGTCATAAAGTTGTTTTAGCTGCACGTCGTGAAGAAAAATTAAAAAGCATTGTCAATCATATCGAGGGAGAAGCCACTTACAAAGTAACAGATGCGACTTCACATGATGATCTTAAAGCTTTAGCCCAATTCACTTTACAACAATATGGTCGTATTGATGTTTGGATGAATAATGCAGGCGTTATGGCACTTTCACCTATTGGTAATGGACGTGTTGAAGATTGGGATCATATGATTGATCTTAATATTAAAGGGGTTTTATACGGTATCAACGCAGCGTTACCTACAATGAGAGAACAACAATCTGGACACTTTATTAACATTTCATCTGTCGCAGGTCATAAAACTTCACCTGGTTCAGCAATCTATGGCTCAACTAAAATGGCAGTCCGTTTCTTAAGTGAAACACTGCGTCAAGAAGAAGTACAGGCACAATCTAATGTTAGAGTAACTGTTATTTCACCTGGTATCATTGATACGAACTTACCTGATTCAGTTAATGATGAAGACGTTGCTGAACATGTGCGTAAAGGTTACGAAGCTTTGGCTGTCCCACCAGAAAGGGTAGCAAATGCTATTGCTTATGCAATTAATTCGGAAGAAGATACATCTTTAAATGAAATAGTCATACGTCCTACAAATCAAGAGTTATAAAATTAAAGATAGATAATGACTAAGTTTCGATTATGAATCGCAATTATCAAAGCTTTTAAATAAAACGGTTATGTCCTTAAAATATTCTCAGACATAACCGTTGAATTTGTTATTATTAAAATTTTACAGCTTATAATATATATACTCAGTTCTTTGTCATCTCATCTCTGCCACCTTAACTTAATGATAGGTTTGATTGATAGCTTCATATAAAGCATTAACGAACTCTTGCATTGTGGGTGTCCAATTTTCTTTGTTCGTACGATTTTTTGTACTAGTATCTCCATTTTTAAAGAATGCTTTTCTTAAAGCAGTCGTTAATTCTAACTGAACGCCAGTGTTATTGTCTTCTCTATTAATGAAGTTTTTATTATTTTGACCGCCTAGATACTCTGGTGGAACTTTAACAGTAAATCCACTTCTAACAAGTTGCTTCTCTATAGCATTTCTCAAATCTGAACGAGGCCCGCCAAGATAGATAATCTCCTCAGTACCTGATGCGCCATGGATTGAAACAGTTGCAGTACGGTTTTTAATCATTTGATTTAATGTCGGATCATCATAATGTGTAGACGTAACATGTAATTCAGAGTTATTTTTAGGTCGAATGCCTTCAAATGAATAATAATCATAATTACCTTTATCCGCTAATGCTTTAGTTAATTCTGTTGTACCTTGTTCAATACTTCCACCATGTGGAGCCACAATGAGTACTTGATTCCCTGTGTTTTTTGTATCTTTTCTCCAATCTACACCTTCAGTTGTTTCTTTTTCTAACTGTGTCATCGATTGATATTTATCTGTTTTACGTTCAACAGGTGCCACTCCCACTAATTCTTTACTATTATTGATTTTAGAAGTAGGTGACGTTGAAAGTTGCTTTGCTTTAGTAGTTGTACTAACTTGAGTCGTTAAAGTAGGTTGTGCCTTTGTCGTAGAGGATTGAACTGTTTTAGATTTTGTTGATACTGACGGTGATTTTGTTTTACTAAGTTGTGTAGTGTTTTTTTAACTGAAGTTGTATGACTTTTAGTTGATTGTTGTGTTTTTGTTGATATTTTAGCTTTAGAAGTTGGCGACACAGTAGTTGCTTTATGAGAAGTTGTGCGTTTCACAGAAGTAGGCATTGTTTTTGAACGTGTTGAAGTTGTTGAACTCTTACGAATGGTAGGCTGAGTCTTGGTTGTTGTGCGCGTTTTATTTAATGTTGTAGATTTTTTGGCTATTGTAGTTTTTTTAGTTGATGACGTTTTGGGTGATATAGCTCTTTTTGTTGATGTAGCTCTAGATTTAACAACCGTATCTTTAACTGAACGTTTAAAATTGGACGTCGTCTTTTGAGTTGGAGATGTCTTAGTTACATGTGTTTGTTGCGTTTTCGTACTTGCATCAGCATACTGATTAAATGAACCTATTGTCCCTACTCCAATAAATACGGTAACGAAACTTAGCGTCACTTTCTTCATTGAAAAGAACCGTGAAATACTTTTGACTTTCATATCAATTCTCCTTATGAATTATTAATATAAAAATTATACTAACTTATTTGTACAAAAAATCAATATTTTTTATTAAGTTGCGGAATGTTTTTTATCATATCAATTTTTTAAAATATTGATATTACTAAATATTTTCACTAAAGAAATTTTTTTAAACAATAACTAAGAGTTTATGATAAAAATCCTTAGAAAAGCAATAAGATATTTTCAATTGAAAGTTATCTTACTACCATTCTCTATTTATGAAATATTTCGTATTGAATGACTCACTTTTCTAGTGTGCCATCTCAATCTCTTTCAACAATTAGCACTACTTGCTTAGGAGTCTCGACATAAATACTACGTATTAACAGGCAATTTCGCTTTTAAATACTTAAAAAAGTAAGACACCTTCATATAATTTAATAAATACCACCAAATTAAATTAACAGAGTGCTTACGTATAAAAATTATAACAAGCCTCAACTTAAAAACTTACGCTATCAATGGGAAGTTATGTTAGAACTGCTCAAAATAATATTTCGCGGTATGTTAATGAAATTTTTGGAACGAAACCCAATTGTGATCTTAACTAATATATATCTTAATAATAAAAGAATAGATTTTAATGATATGTATATCGAAATGGTAGAAATGGCTTTAAATGTGATTTTAATAAAAAAATGTGATGATTGTTCAGCATGTTCTTTGAGAGCTCTATACATAAAACCGAGTTCATAACAAATAAGAAAATCATGAAAAATGATAATTAGGAATACTTTAAAATTCAAACAAATTAAAACCTTTCTTAACTAGAAATGAAAAACTATAGTCATAGTATATTGGGTGTAGAACCTATTTTGGAAATTATGAAGGCTATTTGGGGTTTCATTCGAGTGTCAGCTCGAGCTATAAATAAAGTCGAAGTGAAATAGAATTTTTATTAACGGTACTTAATATTAAGAAAAATAGTAACTCAGAGATTTGAATACTTATAAAGTATCTCTTTTGTCTCTGAATATCAAAGAAATAAACCTCACTATCATTACATAAAATAACTTATCGGAAGTGGATATGTTTGTATATTCACAGCTGGTATAATAATAGAGTCGCCTATCTCTCAGGCGTCAATTCAGACGCAGAGAGGAGGTGCTAAAAATGACAGATATTCTTGTTCACATCATGACCACGGCAGCAAGTGGTTGCATTGTCACATTCTTTGCGTATTGGCTTCGCAAATGTGATGATAAGTAAAATAGGCGACTAAGCCACACCAAAAAACCCCTCACTATTCTCAGTAGTGAGGGGTTTGGTGCATTAAATGCAGATATTCTTGTTAAATATATTATAACATCATAGTGGATAGGAATGCAAAACTATACAATCTAACGTAAGAAAGACAAATAAACATAATGGATGTGATTTCAATTTGAATATAATAGAAGGTGAAAACAGAATTATAGGTGTTTTAAAATTTATATCACCTAAATATAGCAAAGATTTTGAAAATGATTATTTATATTTTAATAGTCTTAAAACTTTTCAAAAAATTGAACATGAAGATATAGGAGATGAACTTGAAGGAGTTATTTCTGATAAGTGGGTGAATATAAATAGTTCAGAAGATTCAATAGAAATGTATTTCCAACATTTAGATGATCCATATGCCCAAATTAATAAGGTAAATCTAAAAGAAGTCATATTCAAAAATACTCCGAATATAAATAAAGATTTTAAAATTTGTTGCTTTTCTATAATAAGAGAAAGCGATTTAGTGAAGATGGATGATGGTATTTATAGGCTGTCGCAGAAATTCATAAATGAAATAAATGGTATACTTGATAATAGAAATATTTATATAACTATTGATTTTGAGCACTTTAAAAATAGGTTACTTAAATACTTTTCAGAAAATGATATATTTTTTAAAGGGGATATTGTTGAATACTTCAATGAGAAACATCCACTATTTTATAAAATAGAAAATAAGGAAGAACTGACATTTGAAGATATTGTTAAAGTTAGTTTTTGTAAATCTAATAAATATGCCAATCAAAAAGAATATAGAATTTTAGCATATAAACTGAAAGGAAATAAAATCAAAATAAACGGATTATATAATGAATTTTTTCAGTTAAAAGGCTTAGAACAATTAGCTATCAAATTTTATACAGAAGAAGAATATAAAGATATGTTAAGTGACTGATTTAAGTAAACCCTAATCATACTGATATAGTTGTTGAATTTATAATGACTCAAACGTATGATTTGGGTGTAATATTAATTATGGTATGAAAATAAATGTTGGCTATGCGAGGGTATTATCCATGGATCAAAATTTAAAAAGACAACTGGATAATTTAAAAACGTTTGGTGCGAAAAACATTTACAGAAAAACAGTCTGGGGAATCTATTAAAAATAGATTGTTATTTCAATAATTTCTTAGTTTTGTGAGGGTGGAAGATGAGGTTGTAGTGTAGTCATTTGATCGTTTAGGCCTTAATTACGATGAAGTGATCAAGACAGTTAATTATTTAAAAGACAAATAAGTTTAATTAATGATTACTAGCATACCTATGATGAATGATGAGATTAGCAATTCATTATTAGATAAATTTATGAAAAATCTACTCATTCATATATGAGCAATGGTTTCAGAACAAGAACGAAATGAAGTAAACGTTGACAAGCACAATGTATTAAAGTCGCGAAAGACAAAGGGCTATATAAAGGCCGTTCATTACTTTATTCGCCGAATTGTAAAGATCCTCAAAAATATATTATTTATCATCGTGTTGTAGAAATGTTAGAAGAAAGCCAAGCAATTAGTAAAATTGCGAAAGAGGTTAATTTAACAAGGCTAACAGTTTATAGAATTACGATATTGTTTTGGTTTTATAAACGTTTCTTCAATGCCTCCCAAAATAAATGATAATCACCTATTATGATATTTTAAAAATAAAGCAAGAAAGAGAGAAAATACAATCTCCTTTTTTTATATTCCTCTTCCCATTAATATACGATTAATACACTTCTTTATAGCAACCGACTGTTAAAGTATATAGAACCTCCGAATGTTTGAGTAATTAAATGATAGCTGTCATCATCTGGCAATCGTTCTTTTCTTCCTACTGTTCGTTGCACATATGAATTACGTCCGCCATCTTGAAGTGAT
>NZ_KV834827.1:90734-91382 GCF_001837945.1 Staphylococcus sp. HMSC077D08
TATACTTCTTTAATGCGGCCTTTGTGATCCGTGCGGTGTTGTATATTCGATATTGGCCTTCTCTTTAAAATAATTTATATGTATTTTTTAGTAATAAAACTAAAATTTTCTATGCTTTGTAACCAAAAGAAAACTAAGCAACTTTTACATTGCTTAGTCATGTTTCACTTCATTTTACTCTTCTTCTTGTTCTTTAATAAATTGTTCTACTTTTTTCACTTTATTTATCGCATATTCTTTTTCTGGTAAAACACCGAATTTTTTGTATTCATAATAATATTCTCTAGCTAACGGTCCAAATTCTGAATTTTTCCAATCAATATAATCAAATGATACGTTTAATTTACCTTCATTATTAAAATCAAATTCACATGATGTCCATGGTTCTTGATTATTTTCTATAAATAGCTCTCGGAGTCTATCAAAATTTTCGTAAAGTTCGTCCAATAATTCTTTAAATATTTTTTTTGAAACATTATGTTCTTTAGGAATAGCAGTATAATAATGTAATTCTTCACTCCCAGGTAGAGTATAGTAGAAAAAAACTTCTTTGCTTTCTTCTTTTATATATGCCTTTGTATATACCTTATCCCACTCCACAGGAATCATTTCATTAATTTTATTCGCTATTTCTTGATACATTTCATT
>NZ_KV834827.1:91482-93148 GCF_001837945.1 Staphylococcus sp. HMSC077D08
TCTTGATACATTTCATTTAATTTTTCTTCAAACTCCATTTTCTCACTCCTAAATGTTTTCAATGTATTTTTCATGTTTCTTATTATTTATTTCATATTTCACTTGAAATTGTGTAGGTCTTTGACTGTCACCCCTATATTTCACTTCAATTTTAATATTTTTTACTTCTCTTCCCTTTTTAATTGCTTTTTGCCATTCTTTCTCCATCATATACCATTCTCCATTCTCTTTAAATGAACGGTTGATGTATTTACTTTGTGGTACGAGATTATCTATATCTTTAGAACCTCCGAATGCTCGCGCAATTAAATGACCTCCGTCATCATCTCGTAATCGGTCTTTTCTTCCTACTGTTCGATGCGCATATGAATTACGTCCGCCATCTTGAAGTGATAGGTCATACGCATATACTTCTTTAATCCGGCCTTTGTGATCCGTACGACATACATGTCCATGTGGTGTTGTATATTCGATGTTGGCCTTCAATTTCTTAGGCTTCATAAATCTGCGTTCATAATGGTCACCATATTCAACCTTTGTAAGGTTAGGGGCTTCATGATAATTAGCAATCTTTATACGATGCAAAAAAGAAGTTAAGTAATTTCCACCTAACTTCTATTAGTTAACCCGACCAGTTCTATTTGACAGAGAA
The DNA here is from genome assembly GCF_001837945.1 of Staphylococcus sp. HMSC077D08. Taxonomy (NCBI): domain Bacteria; kingdom Bacillati; phylum Bacillota; class Bacilli; order Caryophanales; family Staphylococcaceae; genus Staphylococcus; species Staphylococcus sp. HMSC077D08. The sequence goes on from NZ_KV834827.1 coordinate 92,135, forward strand.
ACTTATCTTTCACTCTTAAATAATATCTATTGTATATTAATGTTCCTTTACGCTTATTTTTACACATAACAATAATTCTATTTGTATTTCCCATTATATTCTCATATAATCTATATTATTTATATTGTATTTTTTTTAAGAAATTTGTGAATGTCTCGGCTATAAAATAAGTATTTTCTTCATCATTTGATGACTCGAAATTATGTCCATCATCCCAGAAATATACTCCTTCATATCCTTCTAATAAAATCAATACTAAAAATCCTTGTGACAAATCATTACCTATTATAATTGATTCTTCAATTAATTCCGATTCGAATTCATCCATCCAATATTCGATGTTCGTAACATCATAAGGTGTATCACATCCATATAACACTTCCATATATATATTATCATTTAATTCATCTACTGGTACTTTGTTCATGTTTTCGATATTAAAAAAACCACCATTATTTCCTAACAAAAATTGCTTATAATCGTTTGGAAAAGTAACCCTATATTTCTGTTCTAACCATTTAATTTTTTCTTTAGACATTTCACCAAATTTTTTAAATTCCATTAACTTCACCTTCTAATATTTTAATTTTTTCTTTTTAGTGACGTACCACCTCTATGAGTGAATTCTCGATGAATTTTTTTATTTACTTCTTGCATTGTTTTCCCATCTTCATGATGGTGCCAAGTATTTTCGATCCTTTTCTTTCGTTCCGCAAGTTTATCTGCTTTTTTAAAATCGGTGTAATAATTATCAAAACTATTAATATCCACTTCTTGTTCTACAAGTCCTGCTCCTTTAAAATCTGGATAACCATTTCTATATGCAACTTTAATATCATCCTTATTGGTATAAATCCATGTTCCATTCTCATCTACCTTAATTTCCCCACCCTTTTTTAGCCACTTATTTGGATTTGGAGAATTTTTTGGTTTTTCTTTACTATAATTTTTAGATTTATTTACACTAGCTTTTATTTGATTTCCTTCACTCTTTACCATACTATCTTTTGGTGT
>NZ_KV834827.1:93248-93901 GCF_001837945.1 Staphylococcus sp. HMSC077D08
TCACTCTTTACCATACTATCTTTTGGTGTGTGACTTGATGATTGGGTGTGAATGTACGTTGGATATTTTGAACTACTTTTCTAAGCGTAATACCTTTGACCGACTTGAACACTCTCTTTACCTGTAATCGCAACTCTATGTTGTATTAATGGTATGTTCTTTTCTAATATACTGTTCTTTTTTTAAAATTGTTGGGCTCGATGGCCTATCTAGTGCTTACCTTGTTGTAGCGCATTAGACGCTTGGCCTCTCATATTACTCAACATTTGACCGATTCGATTCTCGATTGCTCTGTATAAAGTTTTTAGACTAATTGAGAACACCGTCTGTCGTTTTAGGTATGATTCATCTTTCTATACTTGGATATCTGTTTTCACTGAGAGATTTTTGAAAATTTATAATAAAAATGGAGTAAATGAATACTTCTACATCCATCTACTCCATCTTAGTGTGTCATTTTTTAGTTACAATAATTATCTTAATCCAAGTAAAGCTAATAAATTTAGAACAAAAATAATAACTGCTACAATTATTGAAATTTGTAGTAATTTAGCGCCTTTAACTTCATCATATTTTTTATCCTTAACACTATAAATAATACTTCCAATGAAATAAAAAACGCTTTAATTCTTTTCATCTCATCTTTCCAATAA
>NZ_KV834827.1:94001-97436 GCF_001837945.1 Staphylococcus sp. HMSC077D08
TCTTTTCATCTCATCTTTCCAATAATCTGGATAAATAGAAAATTCCATTTTAGCTATATTAGGCATTATCAATACGTCTAATTCTATTATATACTCTCCTGTTAATGTTTTTTTATTTCTCTATTGTTTTTTTGTCTCTGTATAAACGTTACCATACAGTAAATAATAACTAGTTACTAAAAAATTGCAGGCGAAAATATACAATATTGACACTAAAAATACAAAATGGGAATTGGCTATGTTTGGAATTATTATATATTCTATAATTTTTTGTATATATATCAACGAAGCAATAGTCTTCAAAATTATAATGACTATTCTTTTATCATACTTTAACCATTTGGGAGAGAATCTCATTAATAATACACTTAATATATGCATAGTTGTACAAAAAAGTAATGTTATAAAACCAATATACCAATATTTATCTAAATAATAATGATGTTCAGCAGCTACAAAAAAGTATAAATTATACAAAGTTAGATATGAGACATAGAGACTTAATATATTTACTATTAAATATCGCTTCGCTTTATTTATGGGATTATCAATTTTCTTTTCAAAAAATTGGAATAGTCCAAGCAAATTAACAACTAATGCAAGGACTGTAGTAATGATTAGATACCTAGGTGTTCTTTCAAGTGTAAGATCAAGTTGATATTGTACATATGCAAAAAATATAAACAACAACGAAAATATATTTACTACTTGTATTGCTGGTTTTCTTAAACGATTTAATGATTCTTCCAATTTATTTGCCCCTTTTATTTCGTATCGCTATCTTATACATATATGTATAAACAAATAGGACGGCGTTCTCATTAAACCGTCGTAAAATATATTCTATTCATTTTATTGTCTTAATCGTGATTGTTGTATTTGATATACAAACCATGTACCTATAGTAAATAAAATAATGCCAATGATAAATAATAGTAATCCAAACACATTAAAAGTTTCTCCATATAATTTTATGCCTATTTCCATAAAATCAGCTTTCATTACAAAATAAAACAGAAAGGACATCAATACTATGACAGCGTATGTTCCGATAATTGATAAATTTATCGTTGGTTTTGATACAGATTCAAGTGCTTTTGAATTTTTATGTGGTGTATAAACAAATAACCACATGATATTCAACGCAATCATTCCAAAGCTGCCTACACTCAGAATAAATCCATAAACACTTATTAAACTTAAAACGCCTGCAACTATTAAAAGTATCCACCAAGTATATTTCATACTACGAGACCTCTTTCTGTGTTTTGTTATATCTTAATATAGAAATGCCACTGATTAACCAAGCTATAAATGTTAATAAATTAGCACTGATAACAGCTCCAACAATATGCAAAATACCGCTCATTTTATTATTCACAAATAACTTTTTCATAGCAAAAATACCTAATAAATCTGCAACTAAAGAAACGACAAAGAAAATTGCAAATACTGTAACAAATGTTGCCTGAGCTGTTTCTGGACTTTGTACTGTTTCTTTTCCATTAACTGTTGTGGTTAAATCCGGTTGTATAATTCCTGTTGCTGATAAAATTAAAAATAATAAAAACAATAATGTTAAAAAGCTTTGTATGATAACGCCAATTAAAGACGTCACTTTAATTAATTTTTCCATTTATTTTCCGACTCCTTTAAATTATTTTACTTTGATATCCTTATAATCTGAGTGATGATTCTTCACATATGTTTTGGGATCAATATCTCTCTTATAATAAATTTTGTCATCCTTAAATTCATATGTTGCATAGAATAATTGATCTTTATCTTTAAATAGCTTATAACTTACCACAATCAATTTACCATCCTCAAAAACATAAGTATTAACTTTATCTTTATTAAATTTAGGCGTAACTTGATCACTTTTCTTAACCATCTCTTTATGTGTTTCTTGCTGTATTTCCATTACTTTATCAATTTGACTTTGATATTTATTTTCTTTCTGGTCGTGACTGCAACTACTATTGATGATACTCATCATTATAATCAACACACCTATACATAACTTTTTCATCAGTTTCTCCTTATTATCTATTTTTAATAAAAAAGTCTTTCAACTCAAAAGGTTTTCTATCAGGCCTTATAAAGGCATCCCAAAAGTGATAAGCAGGTTGTCCTGACTTTTTATTTTTTCTAAATGAGCGAACATGTAAAAATCTAAAATAGAACGGAATCGCATATAATCCTGGAATCATATATAAAATTGACAATACTTTTGTTACTTTAACTCTATTAGCTAATTCCACATTTGTTTGATCGTATTGATAATTTTTAAGTAATTTAAAATAAAAAACAATTTCTAACAGTATGGTAATTACATATACACTCATAATTGAAACATAAGAATATAAAGCGACTCTATCCATAAAATCTCTACCATACTGCAAACGGTTATTCATTATATCCGCTATCATCGGTGAAAAAATCAGTAAAACTGACATTATAAAAGGAATGACTTCAAATGATAAAAATATCTTATTGACTTTCTTTATATTTTCCATTTCTTCTCCTTTAATTGGTTATTTTTTCAATAGCTGAGGCTATTGAACTGATTACATTATCTAGTATAGACAATATACTATCTAATGAATTAACTTCATTTTGCATCTCAGTAATTTTATCAATTAGTCGATCAATATTCTCGTCAATATTTTTTATACAATATGACATCGAACCTACTATAAGTTCATTCTCACTTTTCATTTGCCATTTCGAATTATTCTCCCTTTCCAATAAGATATTCTTTAAATAAATTTTTAGCATCTGATTTGTGCTCTTTAACATTCTTTTTTAACTTAGTTAATTTAATCTTAACTCGTGTTGCTCTTTTTATTTTATCATTTAAGTCTGCTATTTTGGCTTTAATTTCTACTGATTGTTGAAGTTTATAAATTTTTAAATTTTATTTCTACTCCAACTTTTGCACTCCGAAACTCAATTGTAGCTTTTCTTTCACCTAATTTAACTTTCGCTTTAACATCTCCCCCTGCTACTTTAAGGCTTCCTTTTGATAAAAAAGTCCATGCAAAATTAAAAATGCAGAAAAACAAGTGAAATTTAGTGGGAGTAGTAAGCATAATTATATATTTTTACGAGATTTCCTAAATTTTTAGAGCCTCTGAATAATCTCATAATTAAATATCCAAAATCTTAAGGGAGGGGAGGTCATCCACATATGCTTCTTCAACCTTTGTGATCCATGCGATACACATGTCCATGTGGTGTTGTATATTCGATGTTGGCTTTCTCTCTAAAATATTTTATATGTATATAGTAGTAAAATTAAAATTTACTATTCGTTGTAATCAAAAGAAAACTAAGCAACTTTTACATTGCTTAGTTTTTCTTCAATTTATTTTACTTTTCTTCTTGCTCTTTAATGAACTGTTCTACTTTTTTCACTTTATTTATCGCATA
>NZ_KV834827.1:97536-98102 GCF_001837945.1 Staphylococcus sp. HMSC077D08
TTCTTCTTTTATATATGCCTTTGTATATACCTCATCCCACTCTACAGGAATCATATCACTGATTTTATTCGCTATTTCTTGATACATTTCATTTAATTTCTTTTCAAATTCCATTTTTCTCACTCCTAAATATTTGGAATACGTTTTTCATATTGTCTATTATTGATTTCATATTCAACTTGAAATTCTGTAGGTCTTTGACTGTCACCCCTATATTGCACTTCAATTTTAATATTTTTTACTTGATCTTCTGATTCAATAGCTTCCCGCCATTCTTTCTCCATGTTATACCATTCTCCGTTCTCTTTAAATGAGCGGTTGATGTATTTACTTTGGGGTACGAGATTGTCTATATCTTTAGAACCTCCGAATGCGCGCGCAATTAAATGACCGCCGTCATCATCTGGCAAACGATCTTCTCTTCCAACTGTTCGTTGCGCATATGAATTACGTCCGCCATCTAGAAGTGATAGGTCATCCGCATATACTTCTTTAATGCGGCCTTTGTGATCCGTTCGATACACATGTCCATGCGGTGTTGTATATTCGATGTTGGCCTTCAATTT
>NZ_KV834827.1:98202-99098 GCF_001837945.1 Staphylococcus sp. HMSC077D08
ATGGTCACCATATTCAACCTTTGTAAGGTTAGAGTCTTTTTGATAATGAACAGAATTGGAACCATCACTTTGACTGCTACTTACATGTTTACCTTCACTCTTTACCATACTATCTTTTGGTGTGTGTGTCACTTGATGATTTGATGAGAAGGTACGTTGAATACTTTGGCCTACTTCTTTAAGTGTAGCACCTTTACCCACTTGAACATTACCTGCGCCTGCAATCGCAACTTTAGGTTGTGTAAATGGTATTTCCTTTTCTAATATATGATTCGTCGCTTGTTTCACTTGTTGGGCTTGATGGCCTATCCATTGCTTACCTTGTTGTACCGTATTAGACGCTTGGCCTCTCATATTACTCAACATTTGGCCAACTCGATTTTTCTGTTTAAAGTTCTTAGACTGGTTGAGAACACCGTCTGTCGTTTTAGGTATGATTCATCTTTCTATACTTGGATATCTGTTTTCACTGAGAGATTTTTGAAAATTTATAATAAAAATGGAGTAAATGAATACTTCTACATCCATCTACTCCATCTTTATGTGTCATTTTTATTGTTACAAGACTTATCTTAATCCAAATAAAGTTAATAAATTTAGAACAAAAATAATAACTGCTACAATTATTGAAATTTGTAGTAATTTAGCACCTTTAACTTCATCATATTTTTTATACTTAATACTACAAATGATACTTCCAATCGCGAATAAAGGCGTTACTATAGTTAATACAATAAATATCCAAGTCCATACTTTTAAAGGCTTTCCAGTTTTCTCCATTTTAAATCTCCTCTCTGTAATAGTTTAAAATAATTATAGAATTAATACAATAATACAGACGATATTATGATCCATACTGTCACTACAATAGGAATTAATGATTTAAATAAAAAAAT
>NZ_KV834828.1:0-2143 GCF_001837945.1 Staphylococcus sp. HMSC077D08
TTATTTACTTATCCTGGAACTTTATGTCCCACGCTCTTTCTTATTTATTAAATAAAAATATTCTCATATATCAAGTAAAGTGACAAACTTATTTTGTATGATTAGGGTGTACTTAAAATAGACAGAATTTCATTTGATTTATATTGATGTATCTCAATATTCATTTTAATAAATTATAGTTTATGATAAATTAAGGTTAGATTTATAACATATATCTAAATAAGAAAAAGGAGCTAATTGTATGGATGTTTTAACAGTAGAACATTTAACAAAAAAGATAGGTAATAAGACTATTCTTGAGGATGTTTCTTTAAACCTAAAACGAGGACAGATTATTGGTCTTGTGGGTGCCAATGGTGCAGGAAAAACCTCTTTAATGAAAGTCATATTAGGTTATTCGAGCTATCAAGATGGGACATTTAGAATTATTGAAAATAAGAATAAAAAAAGTAATGTTGGTGCATTGATTGAAAATCCTGGAATATATCCTTTCATGTCAGGATATGACAATTTAAAACTATTAAATGAAACAAAAAATACTCACGATATTGATACAATTGTCTCTCAACTGGATATGGATGATTATATACATAACAAAGCAAAAACATATTCACTTGGTATGAAACAAAAATTAGGTATTGCAATAGCTTTTTTAAATCAACCTCAGTTAATTATTTTAGATGAACCTATGAATGGTTTAGATCCTAAGGCTGTGAGAGATGTGAGAGAACTTATTGTAAAAAAAGCACAAGAAGGAGTTACTTTTTTAATTTCTAGTCATATTTTGAGTGAATTAGTAAAAATTACAAATTCTATCCTTATCATTAACAAAGGTAAACTTGTTACTGAAACTACAGAAGAGGAATTAAATCAATATGAGGATAACGATTTAGAAAATGTATTATTAAATATCATTGATAAGGAGGATCAATCTTAAAATGGGGACTTTAATTAAACAAGAATGTTTTAAATTATGTAAAAAGAAATCAACATTTATTATACCAATTATCATTATATTATTAATGGTTGTTCAAGCTATAATTTCTAAAAATTATGATGATGTTTTTTCTCCACAATCGTCTATTGAATCAGCTTTTAGTGGATTTTCATGGTTTATCTTTTTATTAATTATTCAAGCCAGCACCATTATTTCAATGGAGTTTTATCATGGTACAATTAAAAATCTTCTCTATCGCAAATATACAAGAACAAATATTATTATCAGTAAAATTATTACATTAGTAATCTTTTCATTACTATATTTTATTATTAGCATTGTTGTAGGATTTATTTTATGGGCTATTTTCTTCAATGATATTAATCTCATTGAAAGTAAGGGGGATGAGTTATCGTTATTAAGTAAAATGTTATTAACCGGGTTAGGTACATATGTCGGAACTTGGTTAGTTTTAAGTGTCACTTTATTAATTTCATGTGCAATGAAAAGTCCTGGTGTCTCTATTGCTGTTGGTATTGTATTTTATTTTGCCACTTCAATCTTGTCAGGTATATTAACAATTATTGTAGATAAATGGGAATGGTTAAAATGGAACCCTATTAGTATGATGAATATTATGATTCAAATTGTTGACAAAAGCATGAAAAAATACACAAAATTAGAACTACATGAATTGTTTATTGGTAATATTGTTTATATTATTATTTTCTTAATTCTCGTAGTACTTGTCTTTAAAAAGAAAAATGTTTAATTTAACTCAACACACTTTATAATTTTGCATTTCTCTACTAAACAGTGTTATAATTCACTTAACAAGAGCTTCGTGCATTATATGCACCAATCCCCTCACTATTGCCGTAGTGAGGGGATTTTTAGGTGTTGGCTTAATATCGCCTATTTTTTCTTATTGTTACGTGTACGTAGCCAATGCGTAAATAACGCAACAATACAACCACTGATGACTGTGGTCGTGATGTGAACAAGAGCTTCGATCATCTGATATGCACCTCCTCTCTGCGTCTAAATTGACGCCTGAGAGATAGGCGACCTGTATATTATATCATCTCTGAATAAGGGATAATAGATAACTTCCGATAAGTCATTTTATGTAATGATAGTGAGATTCAGATCCATTTCTATGATATCTAGAGGTAAAAGAGATACTTTATAAGTATATTTCAAGTT
>NZ_KV834828.1:2243-189868 GCF_001837945.1 Staphylococcus sp. HMSC077D08
TATAAGTATATTTCAAGTTTATTATAGTAATTTAACACATCACTATAAGTAAATAAATTTACTAGTTTACTAATGACTATTGCAATTTTAATAGAATTATTGATTTTATACTTACTTTTCAATAATACTTTTTAACACCTTTTAAAGTCTAATATGCTTTTCCTTGATCCTATATACTCTTAAATTTGCGTCGTTTCATTTAACAGCTTTCCTAATAATTTTCGCTTTGAACATTAGAAAATTGATTATGATTTATGTTTTCTTTAACTTTAATTTATAGGAGAAAAATCATGATTCTGTTAATTTATGAAATCTTATTATTTTTAATAATTTCATTCTCGTATTTTTTATTCAAACTATTTTTATGGAGATTCATTTTGGAATCTTAGCTTTAATATTCGGAATGTTTACAGCAACTTTGTTTATATATTACATGCTTCTATATAAAAGTCCAGAATACAATGACAAGAAAATAGACTGACCCCAATTAGTGGAAATGATATAAAAACACTTTCGTTGAATTCATATTAAAATGAATCATACGGAGGTGTTTTTTCTATGAAAAGAGTTTCTTATTCAGTAGAAACAAAGTATAAACCAGTTGAAATGAAATCAGCAGGATTTTCCATCTAAAATTTACAGCACATACCATTTCTCGAAATTCTTTTTCTTTCCTCATTTAATCATGCACTTCACCCATTTATTGTTATCACTTGCAACCTGCATACTCTAAATGTAAACTTTAAAATGTAATTAGTTTACATTAAAGATAGGTGACATGATAAACATGAACATATTTATAACTGGAACGAATACAGACATTGGTAAAACGTATGTCACTAAATATCTCTACAAGGCGTTAAGAACGCGGGGATATAGTGTATGTATTTTCAAACCTTTTCAAACTGAAGAAATCGGTGGAGGTAGATACCCGGATTTAGAGATTTATAAAAACGAATGCGGTTTAGACTATGACATCACGTCACTTTACACATTCAAAGACCCAGTTTCACCACATTTAGCATTCAAAATTGAAAGGCATCAGCAATTGAACCATCAAACAATGATGGACAAACTCGAATCACTAGAAGCACAATTCGATATAATTCTCATTGAAGGTGCGGGTGGTATTGCAGTGCCTATCTATGAATACAGTGACCATTTTTATATGACAACAGATTTAATTAAAGACACATCGGATTTCATTGTGAGTGTCTTACCTTCAAAATTAGGTGCGATTAATGATGCCATCGTTCATCAGAAATATATTGATCATCATGAACTCCCCCCGAATGTGTTAATCATGAATAACTATACTGATAGCGCTATTGAACAGGATAATTTACATACCATTGAAAAATTAACACATAAGCCTGTTTATACGTTAGGTCATCAAGCGACTCAAGAAAGCTTTTCCGAAGCATTTATACAACGAATGATAGGAGGATCCAATGGCTAATACACGAGAGTTAAATCATAAAGATGCACAGTATGTATGGCACCCATTCACACAGATGGGAGTCTATGCTAAAAATGACAATATTATTATTGAAAAAGGTCGCGGAAGTTATTTATACGATACTGAAGGCAATAAATATTTAGATGGTTATGCGTCATTGTGGGTCAATGTGCACGGGCATCAACATAAAAAGTTAAATCAAGCCATTCATAAACAACTTGATAAGATTGCCCATTCTACGCTATTAGGTTCGTCTAATATTCCATCGATTGAACTTGCCGAACAGTTAGTCAAATTAACACCAGATAGATTACAAAAAGTGTTTTATTCCGATACGGGGAGTGCGTCGGTAGAGATTGCTATTAAGATGGCTTATCAATATTGGAAGAATATCGATGCTAAACGATATGCGAAGAAGAATAAATTTCTTACATTACATCATGGATATCATGGAGATACTATAGGTTCTGTTAGCGTTGGTGGTATCGATAGTTTCCACAACATTTTTAAAGATCTTATTTTTGAAAATATACAGATAGAAACACCGTGTTTATATAAAAGTAAGTACCGCAATGAAGCGGAAATGCTTAATTCAATACTGAATCAAATTGAAGATATATTATCTGAGAAAAATGATGAAATAGTAGGATTAATTTTAGAGCCACTTATACAAGGTGCAACAGGTTTATTTGTTCATCCACATGGATTTTTGAAAGCTGTAGAACAGTTATGTAGAAAATACGATGTGTTACTGATTTGTGATGAAGTAGCTGTTGGTTTCGGGCGTACGGGAGAAATGTTTGCCTGTAACCATGAAGATGTACAACCAGATATTATGTGTCTGGGTAAGGCAATTACAGGCGGTTATTTACCGTTAGCGGCAACTTTAACATCTCAAAAGATATATGATGCTTTTTTAAGTCAGAGTCACGGTAAGAATACGTTTTTCCACGGTCATACATATACAGGTAATCAGTTAGTTTGTTCCGTAGCACTTGAGAATATTAATCTTTTTAAAAAGAAGCATCTGATTGGGCACATTCAAAAGACATCTCAAACATTAAAGCAACGCCTAGAGGCACTTCAACCTCATAAAAATATTGGAGATATTAGAGGGCGGGGATTAATGTATGGTGTGGAATTAGTTGAAAACAAATCAACGCAGACACCACTCGATATTCCTACTGTAGAACTGATTATACGTCGATGTAAAGAGAATGGATTGATGATTCGGAATTTGGAAAATGTCATCACTTTTGTACCTATTTTAAGTATGTCTAATAAAGAAATTAAAAAAATGGTTAAAATTTTCGACAAAGCCTTACATCAAACATTAAGTAAGAAGTAAGAGGGTATTTATGGACATTAAAGCACAGTTAAAACAGATACAAGATAAAGGTTTATATAGAGCGCTTCAACCGATTCAGTCCGTAGAAAAACAATATATTTATATCAATGACCAATCTTATATTAATTTTACTTCGAACGATTATCTCGGTATAGGACAACTTGAATATCAACCTCAAAATTTCTTAGATTTTATAAAGACATATAGTATCCATCTATCAAGTTCTAGATTAGTGAGTGGCAATTCAGTTGTTTATCAGCAATTAGAACAGGCAATCAGCGAGTATTTTAATTTTGAAGACGCCTTAATTTTTAATAGTGGTTACGATGCGAATTTAGCGGTATTTAATATTTTTAAAAATAATAATGTTGTTATCTTTTCGGATCAACAGAATCACGCCAGTATAATAGACGGTATTAAACTAAGTGGTCTATCAAAAGTGATTTATCAACATTTAAACTATGATGACTTGGAAAGTCATTTAGCGCGGGACTCGCATCCAGAAGTTCAAAAAGTGATTGTCTCTGATAGTGTGTTTTCTACTAACGGCGCTAAAGCAGATATTAATAGGCTAGTTAATCTCAAGCAACGTTACAATGCGATTTTAATTATTGACGCATCTCATAGTTTAGGATTAAATCTCTTTGAGTGTCATGCAGACATTGACATAGTTACCTCAAGTTTATCTAAAGCGTGGGGAGCCCATGGTGGCTTAATACTAAGTTCAAAAGATGTAAAAGATTTAATTATTAATAAAGGTCGTTCGCTTATCTACTCGAGTAGTTTACCTAGCTATCATTTGTATTTTATTCAAGTGAGCTTACAACATGTGATTGAAGATACATACAGACGAGAGAAGTTGAATGCACTTAGTGAATATTTTAATCACCAATTTATGGAATTATTTCCCAATCAACCATTATCTAATACACCCATCAAAAATATCGTTTGTGATAGTTTGGTTTCAGCACAAGCACAATACGACATGTTATTTGAACATGGTATATTTGTCAGTTATTTAAGGTATCCAACAGTGTCACAGCCAACATTAAGAATTTCATTATCCTATTTTCATGACACAGATGATATTGATCGACTTTTCAATGTAATGAAACAATACGATGAAGGTGATAGCTATGTATAGTATAAAAATGCGTGCAAGCCACGAAGATATTCATATTAGCGGTGCTGAAACAATGTGTGAATTTAAAGATTTAGAAAATTATTTGAAAAAATATTTTAATAAAGCCTTTAATCATGAAAATGGAAATATAGATTTCTTAAATTTGAAAATTGAAAAGGTTAAGGCACCCATTCAAACAATACCAGCATTACCAGTGGTTGAAAATTTAAACGATACATTAACACAATTAGCGAAACAAACAAATGTTTCTGAATATGCGCTAAACAAAGGGTTAGAATATATAAAGAATGATATTACTTATACTGGAGCCATTATTCTATCTGCACAAACCGGACAACGACTTGATAGCACTGAACAACGAGGTATCAGGGTAACTCATTTAGCATTTAAAACATGCAAACGTAATGGAGAAATATCAGAAAGAGTAAAAGATGCACGTGCACTTGCAACTTGTATCAATGCATTTGAAGGTGTAAAGGCAGAACTATGTGTATCAGACGATTTGCATTACACGACTGGATATTATGCGTCGCCTAAGTTAGGATATCGTAGAATCTTTAATATTAAAGAAAAAGGTACGCGTCACGGAGGAAGAATTATCTTCGTAGACGAAGGGATAAATTTAAATGCATATGTTTCCTTTTTAGAAACAGTACCTAAAGAAATCATAGAAAAATAAGGAATAATATAAACACTCCCAGTAAAGAAAGCATTTAAAATGTGACCTTTACTGGGAGCTTTTTGGTTATATCATATTGTTTTTTAATGAAAGAGTTACAGGGTATAAATTATTTTGTAAACGTGATTTTAGGCGAAGTACCTAAGCCTTCTTTACTTATAGCATTAAAAACCAATTTTTTTGAATTAATAAGAATCATTTCAATAATGATATTCGGATTGTCTACATTACTTAAAATTATTTTTCTGGAATCTTCATTTATTAACGTACAAACGTAATTAGGTGTTATCTCTTTATTAAATGTAATATTTAATGGTGAAGTTTCTACTTCTACAGGGTGCCAAATACCTTCTAATGTATGGAACCAACAAATTTCTTGATATTTTAAATCATCACTTACGATGTTAATGTTGTTGTAATTATGCATAAGCACACCTTTCTATATTAATAACCATAAATTGATGCATACCATTCATAGTGATCGCCATTTGATACTGGAATGATATTACTATGTGCATCTTGAGTCATGAAACCATTGTCCCATGGGTTCCAAATTAAAATGACTTCTTGTCCGTTGTTAACTTTAGCATTACCAGCCACAGCCATGGCATGTCCAGCGTGAATACCATCGCTTGATTCAACACGCTTACCTAATACAGCTATACCTTGATTATTAGTTGTTAATTGGTCTACTTCATTATATGAAGTCATTCTATTAAGATATTGAGTATTTCTTCCTTGTGATCTACCAAAACGAAGCATCTCGTTAGATGTTAGTCCTGTAAATTGGAAGTCGTGACCTCTTAAATTAGGATGTAAATATCTCATTACTGATTCTGCATTATATCGATTTGTGTTATATGTGGCATTGAGTAGTGCTGACATAGTATAGCCGGCACACCAACTATTATACCCTTGTGTTTCGCGTATTCTGAAATTCTTTAATTGATTTACATATTCTGCGTGAATTTCATTTCGTGTACTTTGATATTCTAAAGTTGGTTTTGTTACTGATGCAGTTTGTTTAAAATCATTTAAATCTTTAGGTTTAGTGGATTTAGTGGCATTTTCATATGTTTTTTCATTATTACGTGGCGTTTTAAGCACAAGTGTCACTTTACCATCTTCAGTAAGTGCAAAATATCCTTTTGTATTAGTCAAAATTGTTATCTTTTGATTTTTATATTGATTTAATATTTTAGAAAGAAATGGAGAAACATTAATGGAATAATTGTTTTGCTGTTTTGAAGCTTTAAAATTTGAAGGATTAGGAGAAATTGTTACTACATAAACGACATCTCCTTTTTTATTGAGCACTGGATAATAATAATTGCCGTCACTTTCCTTATTAAATTTATAAATTTTAAAAGGTTCACCAAGTGTATACGATGTTGCTTTGTGGTTGGAAGCTTTATCTAATAAAGCTACACGAGATAAATATTGTTCTTCAGCAAGTTTGCGAACTGCATTTGGAACGTCTTTATTACTGACAGTGACTTTAGTTGTTTTTTGGTTTGCACCATCCTTTTGTGGTAACGAGTCGGCGTGAGCACTATTGAAAAATAGGCCAAGTGCTAAACTTAGCGTAAAAGCAAGCATAATGGTAATCATATAACTTAATTTTTTCTTCATAAAAAAGTACTCCTTTACTAAAGTTTTTTGCAACTCTTTCAAACTGAATATAACATTTATTTTAAAATATAATTCATTTATTTCCTAAACGTTAAGTTATAATACTTATACGTTAAATATATAAATTGAACAAAATTAAATTGATATAAATTATAATAAAATAATGGATGGATTTAGTGACATGATGTCTATACTTTTAACACGACTATGAAGCAAATGTTTATAATTATCACTTCTAATTATTATCAAGTGTTCATGTTTCTTCATCATGTGTAATGAAAGACATTTTCAATATATGTTATTAATCAATTTTAATGTTGTGTATACACATAATAATTATATGTAAGTATTGATTATTTTTAATAATTTAAAATGTAAAGTTTTCAAAGTTTTAATAAATAATTGGAAGTAATTTATATTTTTATGTTAATCTATACATAACAGTTATATTTTCATATTTTATAGGGGGGGACTTATAGAGGTGAATTTTTTGAAAAATAATAATGAAACAAGAAGATTTAGGATTAGGAAGTACACGGTGGGAGTCGTGTCAATCATTACTGGGATTACAATATTTGTCAGTGGTCAGCATGCTCAAGCTGCTGAAATGACACAATTATCATCAGATTCTAACGAACAGTCACAGCAAACAGAACAAGTTGAACAAAAAGAAGATACAACTCATTTATCTTACGAATTGAATCAAGAGGGTGAGACAGCGAACCAATCAAAGACTAATCAAGAGAATCAATCTGATGGCAATGTACAAAAAAAGGATAATCAAATACAACAAGATTCAACACAAACGTCACCATTAAATGACCAAAAACAAGCTTCAATGGAACAACAATCAAAAGACAATCATGTTTCCCCAAATTCACGTCAGGATACATATCCAAAAGGCCAAAATCAAGATGATAAAGGCAAACAACAGTTTAAAGATAATCAACACTCACAAACAGAACATCAACCTAATACTCAAAACCAAAATAATGATCAAGATTCATCAGATAAAAAGCAACACCCATCTGATCAAACTCAAGTCTCATCTTCAAAAGGAACACAACCTAAACAATCACAGTCTATAGAAGATAGAGATAAAACAGTAAAACAACCATCTTCTAAAGTACACAAAATAGGTAATACAAAAACTGATAAAACAGTTAAAACAAATCAAAAAAAGCAAACATCATTAACTTCACCACGCGTTGTGAAATCAAAACAAACTAAACATATCAATCAACTTACTGCGCAAGCTCAATATAAAAATCAATATCCAGTCGTGTTTGTACATGGATTTGTAGGTTTAGTCGGTGAAGATGCATTCAGCATGTACCCAAATTATTGGGGTGGTACTAAATATAACGTGAAACAAGAACTTACAAAATTAGGTTACCGCGTTCACGAAGCCAATGTAGGGGCATTTAGCAGCAATTATGATCGTGCTGTTGAACTGTATTATTATATTAAAGGTGGACGAGTAGATTATGGTGCAGCACATGCTGCAAAATATGGTCACAAACGCTATGGCAGAACATATGAAGGCATCATGCCTGATTGGGAACCAGGTAAAAAGATACATCTTGTTGGACATAGTATGGGAGGCCAAACGATACGTTTGATGGAACATTTTTTAAGAAATGGAAATCAAGAAGAAATAGACTACCAACGTCAATATGGTGGTACGGTATCTGATTTGTTTAAGGGTGGACAAGATAACATGGTGTCTACGATTACTACATTAGGAACACCTCATAATGGCACACCTGCTGCAGATAAACTAGGGTCGACTAAATTTATTAAAGATACAATTAATAGAATTGGAAAAATTGGTGGAACTAAAGCGCTCGATTTAGAACTAGGTTTTTCTCAATGGGGCTTCAAACAGCAACCTAATGAATCATATGCTGAATATGCAAAACGTATAGCGAATAGTAAAGTTTGGGAAACTGAAGATCAGGCTGTAAATGATTTAACAACTGCTGGAGCAGAAAAGTTAAACCAAATGACGACATTGAATCCTAATATCGTCTATACATCATATACAGGTGCTGCAACACATACTGGACCATTAGGCAATGAAGTGCCGAATATTAGACAATTCCCACTATTCGATTTAACAAGTCGTGTGATAGGTGGAGATGATAATAAAAATGTCAGAGTAAATGATGGCATAGTACCTGTGTCTTCTTCACTACATCCAAGTGATGAAGCATTTAAGAAGGTAGGTATGATGAACCTAGCAACTGACAAGGGTATTTGGCAAGTGAGACCCGTACAATATGATTGGGATCATCTAGATTTAGTCGGCTTAGATACTACTGATTATAAGCGAACTGGTGAAGAATTAGGTCAATTCTATATGAGTATGATAAATAATATGTTGAAAGTCGAAGAGTTAGATGGTATCACACGTAAGTAGCGATTAAAAGAACGATAATATCCTCATTAGATGTATGATTGCGGTACATTTAATGAGGTTTTTTGATTGTTTCGCCGAAAAAAATATATAAATAAATTAAATTGAATGTGTATGAATGATTTGATAATATAAAAGTGAAATTTTTTATAAAAATATATTTATATGAATACACCATATTTTTAATGAATGAATAAAATAATAGAGAGATGTGAAAAGATGAAATATTATGGGAAGTTCCTTTGTGGCATTAGCTTTTTAATATTAACGTGTTTTATTGGCGGATGTGGATTTATGAATAAAGAAAATAATAAAGAAGCGGAAATTAAAGAAAGTTTCCACAAAACATTAAGTATGTATCCAATTAAAAATTTAGAAGACTTATACGATAAAGAAGGATATCGTGATGAAGAATTTGAAAAGAGAGACAAAGGGACATGAATTATTAATTCAGAAATGAATATTCAGAAAAAAGGTCAAGCGATGAAATCTAGAGGTATGGTTTTGTATATGAATAGAAATACTAGAAAGACGACTGGTCATTTTTATACTAGTATTACCACAGAAGATAAAAAAGGGAGAGTACACAGTAAAGATAAAGAATATCCGGTTCGCCTTAAAAACAATAAAATTGAACCGACTAAACCTATCGCCGATGAAACATTAAAAAATGAAATTAAAAACTTTCAGTTTTTCTCTCAATATGGGAATTTTAAAAATTTAAAAGACTACAAGAATGGAAATGTGTCTTATAACCCAAACGTACCAAGTTATTCGACAGAGTACCAATTAAATAATGAAGATGACAATGTGAAACAGTTAAGAAAGAAATATGATATCCCTACAAAAAAGGCACCAAAATTAATATTAAAAGGTGACGGAGATCTTAAAGGTTCATCTATAGGACATAAACATGTTGAGTTATCTTTTGTCAGAAACAAAGAAGAAAGCATCTACTTTGCGGATAGTTTGGAATTGAATCCAAGTGATTTAAATAATGAGTGGAAGTAAGTATAGAATCAGATCAAAAACGCAAACGTTAATAAAAAACGAACAATAAAAATATTGAAATAAGTACAACAAACCTCTAAATGAACAAAAGTCATTTAGAGGTTTGTTTATGTATAAAGTTTAACTGATGATTGAGAGATGTGCTTTTATAAATCAAGTTGTATTTGTTTTAAATGTTTGCCTATAACAATAAGATACAAGGGGACATCAGCTTTAAGTTGAATGGGAGATAATTCTATATTTCCTTGTGCATACTGTACTAAATAAACGTGTTGCTGATCTGAAAAACGAACAAACCCTTTGACACGGTAAACATCTTGAGGCAAGTTATCTAACGCACTAATCATTTCTTCTTTTGTTTGTAGCCTAGGATTTTCAATGAATTGATGATTTATATTACTATGCAAAGTGCCACATGCATTTGAATTTATATGTGTTGGCTCTAGTAATGATTTTAAATTTAATTCTCCAAATTGACCAACTTGAATATTGGCATCGCTATTGATGCGTTCGAGATGACGTAGCAAGCGGGCGGTTTCTTCTACCTCTACTTTATCTACTTTATTAATAAATAAAGTTGAACAATGACGCAGTTGTTCATAAAATAAAGCGACAATGTCACGTGGATAAGATTTAATTTGTGCATACATGCTTGCATCTATCATTCCGACCA
Organism: Staphylococcus sp. HMSC077D08; assembly: GCF_001837945.1. Classification (NCBI taxonomy): domain Bacteria; kingdom Bacillati; phylum Bacillota; class Bacilli; order Caryophanales; family Staphylococcaceae; genus Staphylococcus; species Staphylococcus sp. HMSC077D08. Next base: position 12,609 of record NZ_KV834828.1, read on the forward strand.
TACTCCTTAAAGTGATAAAAGGTGCAAGTACGGGTGTGAAGCATGCATCGACGACAGCTAGTGGTTCAGCTACACCACTACATTCAATAAAGATGATATCAGGTTGATATTTTAAGTATAGTTCATGTAGTTGTTGTGATACGTCTGATTTCATCGCACAACAAATGCATCCTTCAGTGATTTCACTCATAGGTACTTTAGGATGATTTATAAGTTGGCCATCTACACTTAATTTTCCAAATTCATTCATGATAACGGCGGTATTTAAATTGTTTTCAAGTGCATCAGCGATTAAATGATTGAGTGTTGAGGTCTTGCCACTTCCTAAAAAGCCACTGACAATAATGATTTCCATAACATCACTCCTAAGTCTGAAATTTTAGCTATGCTTAACATTGCTATGACTAGTACGATGACGCAAAGGGTGGACGATACCATTTGTTTCATTATCATTTTAATTCCTAGAATTGAACCGAGCCGTCGTATGAGCATCGTCATTGTTACTGAACATGCTGTAAATGTTGAACTAAAGAAGACTAGCAACAATAATTGGAAAGCCGAAAGTCGTTGAATTAAAGCACTGTCATTCATATTAAACAACAACATTCCATCCTTACGTATCATTGAAAACAGAATACCTGGTGCAAGCTGTGTAGGTACATCTAGTAGCCATAATAAAGGTATGAATGCATTTGCTATAAAAGTCAAAATAGGCGTAAGAGATAATAAACTTACAGTAAGGCAAATGATTATAAAGATAGGTAAGGCTTGTACAATAAACATTGCAATACTTCTCCAAGCTGCTTTCATGAGTAGCTTTGGTTTGGGCCAACGTACAGGTTGTCGTTGAAAAACAGACTGTGTTGTCATATGTGTTTGATGACTATACCATAATTTGTTATGTATGATTCCACCTATGAATATCATGCATAAATATGGCAAAAATAACCAAAATTTTTGGCTTGCGTTGAATATCGATAATGTTGCCCCAATTTGGTAACTGCAGGCAGTCCCAAAACTTACCAAGCTCATGCATTGTACTTTGGTACATTGATGACATTGATGAGTAGCTTGAGTAATAGCAGCAGCATTACAACCAAAGCCTTCTAATAAGGGGATGATATCTGCCCCATGAAGACCTAGTCGTAACATCGTAGGTTCGATAGACCAAACGAGATGATGTTTTAAATGACTGATATCAACAAGCGCTGTGGATAAACTAATCATAAAAACAACTGGTAACGCCCAGATAAACGAATATGTGCCTAAGGAGATGACACCATAATGACCGAATAAAATATGTTGCAATTTATCCTCTTGAAATAATGATATTTGAGATAGTTTTGATAACCAGGGTGCCACATATTGTTGTAATCCGTCTGAAATGTGATAAGACAAGTAGATGGGTAAAGCAAACATGAGTATGATAAAGCACCACCCATAAATAATATTGTGAAAACGAGGATGATATACTTTGCTCTCCTTAACAAAAGTACGCAATGTTTTAATGATATTTAAACTATGAAGTGGCGATGAAGGGACACCGTGTTGTAATGAAATATCTAATTGGTGTTTGATAATGTAACGTTTTAACAAAACTTGTTGGCTAGAGGTTAATTTGTCATAACCTTCAATGATCAACTCATGTGCATCATCTGGAATGTCAGTAAACGTCCCATCACGTAAATTAAAGGTTACTGTTAACATGTGCAATTCACATCACAACAATGATAATCGTCTAGAAACATATTTTTTTGACGATACGACTGAATTAACGACGTATCTTCAGGTAAGCCTTCGCGTAGGCTTACTATGCGTGCTAATACTGCAAAACGTGCTCTGAATTTATATATATAACAAAGAATGGCATTTTGATGACGTACAGTCGCCCCAATTAAAAATACATTAGGAAACTTTGTAGACTCGTCCAATTCTGTTAACTGAATTTCTGATTGTCGTATTTGAAATAGTTGCTCTATTAAAGGATTTTGGGTGACATCAAATCCAGTTGCGATAATCGGTTCAGTATGAGAGTGAACAATATGCCCATTATCAAAGTGTATCTTATAAGAATGATCTTGATATGTTACTTTGTGTGCTCGGTAGCCCACATGCATTTCAATTAATGCACCCTCTTGTATAGCGTTCTGTAATCGCTGTTGAGTATATGGTGATAATCTTATACTTGGGTCTGCATCTTCCTTTTTAAGTCCAGTTTTAGATGTATATATTGATATTCTTGCGCCTGTTTGACTAAGGTTTATGGCAGCATCAAAAGCACTCTCATTACCACCAATGATTGTAAAAGCATCACCTTTTAATTGAGTGAATGTTTGAATTTCACTGTAATGACGTCCATATGAAAAAGGATGATATGGGAATGAATAGTCTCCAGTTGCTATAAATATATAATCTGCGGTATAAACACCATAGTCCGTTGATACATGATATACACCATCTATGTATGTTACACGTGAAACATTGGTGTTTGTTTTGACATTTAGATTGTAATGCTTAGCTACTAGTGAGAGGTATTCAGCATAACGTTTTCCAGATAAATGTTCTTCATTGAAAGTGAAGGCAGGTGATGTATCTTTAGCTATTGCATTCATATCTGGCATGCCAAAACCATTAGTTGTAAATGATGGTGTGATGGTCTTTGTTGATAGAGGCCAATGTTTAAATGAATGACCGATGGTTCCCTTTTCAATAATTAGAACATCTTTAATATTGAATTCTTGTAAAGTGATTGCCATACCCAGGCCAGCGGCTCCTGCGCCGATGATGATGATGCGATGATGAGACATGGTAACACATCCTTTCTCATTTTTATTTCTACAAAACGTAATTATTACGATTTAAAAGTATAGCGATAATTAAGTCACTTTTCAAATGAAAAAGAAACAGTAGGTTTATGGATTTTCTTGAACATATTGTGCATGAATCTATCAAATTGAAAAAATTTGTTTTTTTCAGACTTTTTTGAGATTAAATATTGCCGTTGACAATAATAAAAAATAATGTAAATATTAAAGCGTAACAATTTCGATTTAGGAGATGTACACATGTATAAAAAAGGTTTAATTATATTTTTTGTAGCAGTTTTAGCATTATCACTAGCTGCTTGTGGTAAAGATGGTCATCAGCAATCATCTGATCATAAAGGAAAGTTAGATGTAAAGACGACAGTGTATCCACTTAAATCATTTGCACAGCAAATCGGTGGAAAATATGTAAATGTTGAATCGGTTTATCCTAAAGGCGTAGATCCACATACATATGATCCAAGTCAAAAGCAAATGGTAGATATTGGGAAATCTGACTTATTCTTATATACTGGTGATAACTTAGATCCCGTAGCTAAGAAAATCGCTAAAGCTATAAATGATAAAGATAAGACATTATCACTAGAATCAGCTTTAGATAAAAATAAGGATTTATTAAAAGGCGAAGAACATGAGCATGAGCACGGAGAAGGTCACGAACATGGCGAAGCACATGAAGATGAACACGAACATGAACATCATCACCATGGAAAATACGACCCACACATTTGGTTGGATCCTGTAGTAAGTCAAAAATTTGCTAAAGCAATTAAAGATGAATTGGTAGAAAAAGATAGCAAACATAAATCTTATTATGAAAAGAATTACAACCAACTCGTTAAAGAGTTAAAAGACTTAGATAAAGATATGAAACACGCTGTGAAAGGTAATGAAGATAAAACGGTTTATATTTCACATGACTCTATTGGTTATTTAGCAGAGCGTTATCATTTTGAACAAGAAGGCATTGAAAATATGAATGCTGAAGAACCAAGTCAAAAAGATTTAACAAATATTGTTAAACAAATTAAAGAGGATAAAGTGAAAAATATTTTAATAGAAGAAAATGTATCTCATAAAGTAGCAGATACGGTAAGAAAAGAGACAAATGCTAAAACAATTAAATTTTACAATATGGGATCACACACAAAACAACAAGATGATGACAACAATACTTACCAATCATTTATGAAAAAAAATATTAAAGCCATTGAAAAAGCGCTAAAAAACGAATAAATCAATCAAAATTATAGAAAAGACGACACCAAAGAAACATTGACAGAAATGATTTGTTCAGATGTGGAAGTATTTTCGATTGATTGAGTTGATTACTTATGAAGGTAAAAGGCTGTCAACTCTAGTTAGTTTTGTGAGAGTGGAATAAAGAATTCTGTATGGATTCTGTTCCACTCTTTTTTTATTAAAAAGATTCAAAGAAGTATAATTTAAAAGAGTAAAATTTATTCTTTGATTAATATTTGATATAATTGTGAACATTTAAATAAGCAAAAACCAAATATTTGAAATTATGTTAATGTAAATATAGAAACTAAAGTAATCATTTTTATTTAAAAGTAGATTTTAATTTTTATATACATATTAGCGTTGTGGGATAGGTGGAAAGGGGGGAGTCAAAGGTGAAAACGCTAATGATTAAAGCAATGGGGACGGTGATACGTTTATCGATTGAGCATCAACATCCGGATACATTACTTCAAGAAGCTGAAATAAAAATTCGTGCTTGGGAATCACAATTTAGTGCTAATGATCCGAAATCAGATTTGATGAATGTGAATCAGCATGCAGGTATCGCACCAGTCAAGGTTAGTTCTGAGATATTTAACATGATACGTTATGGTTATGAAACTACATTATCTTCTAATTTTAAGATGAACATTTTGATAGGGCCACTAGTCAAATTATGGAAAATCGGTTTTAAAGATGCATTGAAACCTAAAGAAGAGGATATACAACGTGCTTTATTGTGTATGAATCCTGAAAATCTTGTTCTAAATTCAAAAACACATGAAGTATTTCTTACACAATCAGGAATGGAGATTGATTTAGGAGCTATAGTTAAAGGCTATTTTGCTGATCAATTACAGCAATACTTTTTATCTCATGGTGTATCTTCTGCCATTATCGATTTAGGTGGTAATGTTTTAACAATTGGTAGACAACACGAAACATTAGAAAAATGGCATGTAGGTGTACGTAATCCATTTCATAAGGATGCACTACCACTCGTTACATTAAACGTAGAGCATCAATCAGTTGTCACATCAGGTATCTACGAACGTTACTTCATACAGGAAAATCAATTATTTCATCATATATTGGATTCAACAACAGGTTATCCTGTAGATAATGATATCGCTAGCGTGACAATCATATCTGATCATGGGATTGATGGCGAGGTATGGAGTACAATTTGTAGTTTTGGTCAATCACAAAAAAATATTGAATTATTAAATATCATTGACGGTATTGAAGGCATTATTGTGACAAGAGATGGAAGCGTTTTAATGACTTCGAAAATGCAAAAGTATTTATAAAAATTTAAAGAATACTCATGAAGAGTATTTTATTTTTAAACAATAATGTGAAAATATTCACAAATAACTAGGAGGATTTGCTATGAGTAAGGAAATATTCGATACTTTTAAATTTAAAAGTGGTGCCGAATTAAAAAATAGAGTATTAATGGCGCCTATGACTATCCAAGCTGGGTATTTTGATGGAAGTGTTACATCAGAAATGATTGATTATTATCAATTTAGAGCTGGTGATGCTTCAGCAATCATTGTTGAAAGTTGTTTTGTTGAAAATCACGGACGAGGATTTCCGGGAGCTATAGGTATTGATAATGATGATAAAATACCTGGACTCAAACGTTTAGCAGAAGCAATTCAAGCTAAGGGATCAAAAGCGATTTTGCAACTTTATCATGCCGGAAGAATGGCAAATCCTAAATTTAATGAAGGAGAGCAGCCGATATCTGCAAGCCCCATTGCAGCATTAAGACCCGATGCAGTTCCACCTAGAGAAATGACACATGCCCAAATCAATCAGATGATTGATGACTTTGGAGAGGCTACACGTCGCGCTATAGAAGCGGGGTTTGATGGTGTCGAAATTCATGGTGCCAACACATACTTATTACAACAATTTTTCTCTCCACATTCTAATCGGAGACAAGATTCATGGGGAGGCAGTCGTGAAAAACGTACGCGATTTCCAATCGAAGTTTTAACAAAGGTTCAACATGTCGTTGCTGAAAAAGAGGCTTCTCATTTTATTATAGGGTATCGATTCTCACCTGAAGAAATTGAAGAACCAGGCATACGTTTTGAAGATACTATGTTTTTACTAAATACATTAGCAGAATATGAACCTGATTACTTCCATATATCAGCAAACAGTTATCAACGTACATCTATTGTGAATCAAGAAGATACAGAACCTTTAATTAATAAGTACATCAAAATGCAAAGTGCACAGTTGGCAAAAATCCCATTAATTGGTGTAGGTAGTATTGCCCAACGACAAGATGCGGAACATGCCCTTGAACTAGGATATGATCTTTTAAGTGTTGGGAAAGCCTATTTAGTGGAACCACAATGGACAGATAAAATTTCACAAAACGAAGAAGTAGAACAATTTGTCGATATACATGATCAGAAAGTACTTCACATACCATCCCCTTTATGGAAAGTAATGGACTTCATGATTTTAGATAAAGAAGAAGAGCATCGTAAATATGAAAGATTAAAAGCACTTCAAAATAAAAAAGTTAAATTTAACAAAGGTACGTATCATGTCTATGCAAAAGGTCATAATGGCAACCTACCTATGAAAGTTCAATTATCAGAAGATAAGATTGTAAGTATCGAGGTAGATGATAGCGGAGAATCTGAAGGTATAGCGAATCCAGTGTTTGAACGTTTACCTCAAGATATTATCAATGGGCAAACACTGAATGTAGATGTCATTTCAGGTGCGACAGTAACAAGTGAAGGCATCGTGCAAGGTATTGCAGATGCAATTGAACAAGCAGGAGAAGATCCAGATATTTTACGGGCGCGTCCTAAACCAGTCGTTCAGTGGTCTGATGAGGTCGTTGAAGAGACGACTGACGTCGTTGTGATTGGTACAGGAGGTGCTGGACTCAGTGCAGCTGCTACGGTATTAGATGAAGGAAAAGAAGTCATCATGCTTGAGAAATTTGCGGCTATAGGTGGCAATACTATCCGTACAGGTGGTCAAGTCAACGCTGCTGAGCCTAAATGGCAAAATGCATTTCCGGCACTTGCTGGTGAAAAAGAGACACTCATACAGTTATTAAATCATGATGAAAATGATATAGATGAAGCTTACATTGAAGATTTCAATACTTTAAAACGTCAAATTAAAGACTATCTTGAAAATAGCAGTAATGAAGATGAATATCTTTTTGATTCTGTTGAATTACATCGTATTCAAACATATTTAGGTGGTAAACGTAAAGATCGTAATAATGTTGAAATTTCAGGTGATTATGATTTAGTTAAAACACTCACAGATAACGTTTTGGAATCAGTATATTGGTTGAAAGACAAAGGTGTTCATTTTGATCGTTCGTTTGTGGATATGCCTGTGGGTGCTTTATGGCGTCGTGGTCATAAACCAATGAAAGCACAAGGCTTAGAGTACATTGAAAATTTAGGAGACTACGTTAAACGTAATCATGGTCGTATTTTTACAGAAACTACTGCAGAAAAGTTAATCAAAGAAGGTAATCAAGTCGTTGGTATTGAAGCACGTAAAGCAAATGGTGCTAAAGTTAAGATTCATACACGTCATGGTGTAGTGTTGGCTACAGGTGGCTTTGGAGCGAATACAAAAATGCTACAACAATATAATACGTATTGGGATAATATTCCTGATGACATTAAGACAACGAATTCTCCTGCAATTACAGGTGATGGTATACGTTTAGGTGTGCAGGCAGGCGCTGACATCGTAGGTATGGGATTCTCTCAAATGATGCCAATTTCTGATCCGAAGACAGGTGCATTGTTTACTGGATTAATCGTAACACCTTCAAACTTTGTCTTCATTAATAAGGAAGGACAACGTTTTGTTAACGAATTTGAAAGTAGAGATGTATTATCTAAGGCAGCATTAGAACAAAAAGACGGTATCTTCTATATTATTGCAGATGCAAATATTAAAGCACTAGCTATGAATACAACTGAGGACAAAATTAATCAAGAATTAGAAGATGGCACCTTAGTAAAAGCAGATACCTTAGAAGCATTAGCCCAAAAATTAAACATTGATACAACTACTTTTGTGAACACGATTGAAAGATATAATACCTTCGTAGAACAAGGACAAGATGAAGATTTCAATAAAAATGCATTTGATTTAAAAATTGAAAAAGCACCATTCTACGCGACACCACGTAAACCTGCAATACATCATACTATGGGTGGTTTAAAAATAAACACGCATGCACAAGTTATAGATGTTGAAGGTCATATCATTGAAGGTTTATATGCGGCTGGTGAAGTTGCCGGTGGTATTCATGCTGGTAACCGTTTAGGCGGAAATGCACTGGCAGATATTTTTACTTTTGGTCGCATTGCCGGTCAAAGTGCTGTAACGAAATAAATGACGGAAGAGTAGGAGGCCACTTACGATGAGCGAACAGTTTAATAAAGGGAAACAACTAATTGTAGCGATTATCTTAGGGATTCTCACATACTGGTTATTTGCACAGTCTTTTTTGAATATCGCACCACATGTTCAACGTTTTTATCATGTAGATATGAGTATTGTTAATATTGCGGTCAGTCTCACATCACTCTTAACAGGTGTATTTATAGTCGTAGCAGGGGGATTATCTGATAAAATAGGTCGAGTTAAAATCACAAATGCAGGTCTAATATTAAGTATACTTGGCTCTATTGCATTGATCATCTCTCATGCACCAATTTTATTATTATTAGGGCGTGTTTTACAGGGTTTATCTGCGGCATGCTTACTTCCAGCAACTATCGCGTTAATTAATTCTTTCTTCCAAGGTGAAGAAAGACAAAAGGTACTTAGTTATTGGTCATTCGGATCCTATGGTGGAACAGGGTTAGCATCACTATTTGCTGGAATTATAGCTACATTTATTGGATGGCGATGGATTTTCGTGTTGTCAATCATCTTCTCAATTATTGCTTTAATATTGCTTAGAGGTATACCAGAATCTAAAGATGAGTCTGCATATAATAAAAAATTTGATATCGTTGGAATCATTATTTTTGTTGTCATGATGTTAAGTATTAACGTAGTGATTACGCAAGGAGATAGAATTGGATGGTTAAATCCTCTTATATTGATATTAATTGCTATATTCATTGTGACATTAATTGCATTTTATATATTTGAAAAACGTCAAGATGAACCTTTTATAGATTTAAGTTTATTTTCAAATAATGTTTATATCGGAACAACATTAGCCAACTTGATGGTGAACATGGATATTGGTTCATTAGCATTATTTAATATTTATGTTCAAGACGATAAGCATCTAACAGCTGCACAAGCTGGTTTAATTACGATTCCATATATGCTGTGTAGTTTGTTAATGATTCGTGTTGGTGAACGTTTTATGCAAAAAAGGGGACCGCAATTGCCATTGATGTTAGGTCCGATATCAATTACTGCTGGTATTATACTTTTAGCATTCACTTCTTTGCCTAATATGATTTATTATATTGTGGCATGTATTGGCTTTATCTTTATAGGTCTAGGATTAGGATTTTTTGCTACTCCCGCGCTATCTACTGCTGTATCTAATGTTCCGGCTGAAAAAGCAGGTACTGCATCAGGAATTATCAAAATGACTTCTACACTAGGTGCAGCATTTGGAATCGCTGTTGTGACAACAATATATACGGCATTATCTGTAAATCACCCTGCATATTTAGCAGCTACTATCGCATTTATCGTGGGTGCAGGTTTAGTATTTATCGCATTTATTGCGGCGTATTGTTTAATTCCTAAAAAGAATGTAGATATTTAAAAGGTATATTGTTGGAGTTAAAAGCAGTGTTAGTAATTGTAAGTTGCATTTAATAATGAATAAAAACAACAACTTTTCGACAAATATATTAACAACATTTGACATTTCCCAATCTTATTACTACCACCATGTTTAAAGGGTAGATGATAAATAAGGAGGAAGATAGATATGAGTAAAACAGCAATTATAACAGGTTCAGCAGGTGGATTAGGTAAAGGTATTGCAGAACGTCTTGCTAACGATGGGTTTAATGTAGTACTACAAGATATTAATGAAGCACTTCTATTAGAAACTGAGAAAGAATTCAAAGAAAAAGGTTATCAAGCTGTCGCATTCAAGAGTGATGTATCTAAAAAGAAAGAACAGGAAGAATTAGTTCAGTTCGCGGTTACAGAATTTGGTCAATTAGATGTTATGGTAAATAACGCAGGTGTTGATGCAGTGACGCCAATTTTAGAAATTGATGAAGATGAATTATCTAAGTTATTTAATATTAACGTATTTGGTACATTGTTTGGAATTCAAGCAGCTGCTAACCAATTTATTAAACAAAAAAGTAAAGGTAAAATCATCAACGCATGTAGTATTGCAGGACATGAATCTTATGAAGTACTCGGCACTTACTCAGCAACAAAACACTCAGTACGTTCCTTTACTCAAACAGCTGCTAAAGAATTAGCAGACAAAGGCATTACCGTAAACGCTTATTGCCCAGGAGTTGCCAAAACTGAAATGTGGGATCGTATTGATGAAGAAATGGTGAAACTTGATGATAGTCTAGAAATAGGAGACGCATTTGAAGCATTTTCTTCAGAAATCAAACTTGGAAGATATCAAGAGCCATCAGATGTTGCGAACTTAGTATCATTCTTAGCTTCAAATGATTCTGATTATATTACAGGTCAATCCATTTTAACTGATGGTGGATTAGTGTATAGATAAGTTAGACATGGTAAATAAATGTGTATAAAATTTATTAAGGCTTGCCTTTTCAATCGAGAAATATACGACGAAAGGGCAAGCCTTTTTGATGTTAAATATTGATGAAATGATAGAGTGAAAGTACAACTTAAGATTTTGTATTATCAGCTAAGGCATTTGCATATTTTTTAAAAGACCAACCTTTATTTTCTAAAATATCAGGATAAAAAGGATTTTGACCTATAACTTTAATATCATCTGCTAGTGCTTCAACTTCGTCTAAATGATGTGTCGTCATGATGATTAAACATTGATCGGTCATTTGTTGTAATAAGTTGTGAATATCATATCTTGATTCTAGATCGATGCCTTCTGTTGGCTCATCTAGAATAAGTATTTTAGGCCGACTAAGTAGACCTATCATAATATTGACTTTACGTTTATTTCCACCAGAAAGGTTAGATACTTTCACTTTTGTATCAGTAAAGTTTAATTGTGATAAATAAGAATGAAGTGTTTCATCTGAAATAGGATTTTCACAAAGTGACTTGAAAAACTCAATGTTTTCCATGACAGTCATATGCTCGAATAATGCGATGTCTTGAGGGACATAGCCTACAATATGACGTATTCGACGTCTTGATATATATTGATTGAAGTATTGAATACGTCCTTCATCTGCATTCTCAATACCTGCAATTAAACGCAATAATGTAGATTTTCCAGCACCATTTTCACCTAATAAAATAGTAATTTTATGAGGTTGAAATTGCATATCTAGGGAATCGAAAATATGCTTCTTTTTATAGCTTTTTGAAACATTTTGAATATCTATCATTGAATATGACTCCTTTACAATTGAATCCATAAATATATGATACCTATCGCTACTGTATAAATAATAGCCATAAATATACGATGACTAAGGACATTAATTTTAAAAAGTAATAAAGCAATACCTGCCTCATAAAATAAAACTATAATTAGTGTTTTTAAGTAGAAAAGAATGCTTAATGGTTGATGCATAAAAAGACTGATTATCAATAGCATGAGCATCAGTATGACCACATGTACACTGATATAAGTCAAGTATAGTTTAAGTTGACTATAAGGTACCAAATATAATCTTCCGAGAGGTGCGTTCTGTTTAAGACGTTGATGTAATAGGATTTGGATAACACTTACAAAGATGACGACAACAAATACAATGCCAATTGAAATGGATTGATGAGCATGTTTATTGATAGCTACACTTTTTATTTTAGATTGAGGTGTATGAGAATAATAAGATTGTTTCACTTTATCTAAGGATTGTGGTTGTTTCATATCATCAAGATGTTCATGAATAATATTAGGGATTTGTTGTTCGTATAATGATCGACTGATTATTTCCATAGCAATATGTCCTATAAAATCATCTCTGCTATATAATGGAAGAGTCTTATTTAAATCATTATCTTTAAGGTGTTTTGAGAAATCCTTAGGTATTTCAAGGCTTGCAATGACTTCTTTCTTTTTTACCAAATCATCAATATAAAAATCATCATGAGATAAATGTTTTACTGTTACATACTGATTTTGCTCTATATCTTTAATTAATTTTTTCGAAGCGGAACTATGGTCCATATCTTGAATGGCGATAGGTATTTTAAAATTTTGCTGAGCCAATTTTTGTCCTAACCATAGAGTTCCTAAAGCGATTAGTATCGTGCTAATAAGAAACACATATTGTAACCATTGTTTCTTAATGACGAGTTGAATGTATGGTTTCATCGGCGATACCTCCATACTAAAACAATGATGAATAGTATCAATAGTGTAATAAAACTTAAATAAAATGCTGGATGTGTGTCTAAAATATAGTTATTGAGTGTTATTTCTAACATTTGATTAGTAACCAAACTAAATGGTTGTGTAATGATTACATCATTAAGCATGTGTTTAAAGAAGATAGTAGGGATAATTATCCCAGAAAAAATAACGATAACAAAGCTAAGTAATAATTTGAGTAGAAAGTTTACCCATGAACGAGTAATTAAGTCTATAAGTAATAAGCATAGGACGAGTAGCGTAACGTAATAAGTGAGTTGTAAAGCTACCGTTGGCCAATTGTATTTTTCAAATGGAGCATTTAGAGCATGAGTAATCCAGATAAAGCCAATAAATGCCCATATGAGTGAATAAAACCATGCAATGATACCTCGAACTATCGTGAGCTTTTCAAAGGAAAAATGAAACATTTGCAAGCGTTCTTTGAGTGCAGTTTCTTGATTCATTTTTAGTACTGTATAAAGTGATAAACACAATATAAAGATAGACAAAAGAAATCCAGTGACTACATAATAACTACTGGTGTCATAAATATGTATGGGTTCAAAATTAAATGAACCTGAACGATTTAAACCGGTAAATAACATATCAATCAATGTCATTGCTACGTCTTCATTTGAAGGATCTTTAGCTAATTGGTTAAAGCTTAGCACACCGCCCATTGATAACATTAAACGGTCATAAACTGAGCGTGTTAATTGATTAACCACGACACTGTTACTTGATTGTTCATCATATGTATAAACAGTTATAGGAAGGCTACCATCTTTATAAAAAGTATCGGTCATACCACGGTCGAAGACAAAGTATCCTTGTAATTGATTCTGTTTAAGCAGATGTTGCGCTTGATTCTCATTATAAGTTTTGAGAGCAGCATTTTTGCCAAGATTGTTGCCTTTACCCACAGTGTTTAAAATTAGTTTTGTTTCTTTAGAATGATCTTTATCAACGATACCAATATTAAATTTTGAATCATTTTGATTAATGTGCTGGATAGTTGTTAAAGTTACGATGAGCGTCAATAATATCAATATTAAATATAAAAATAGATACCACTTTTTAAGTAAAAATGAGTGGTATATATGAAACAATTTGAAAGATTTCAAGTGACCACTCCTAGCGAATTCAAGATAAAAGGGGTGAGACTATCATTCGTAAAGTTTTAATTGAATGTGAGTCCCACCCCGTGAGATTAACCAGTATATGACCTACCCTTTATAGGTGGTGAAAGTCATTGTCGTTCAATCGCTTAGTATTCTATGAATTAATCATCTAGCTTTTTAAAGACTGATTTGACAATGTCTTTTTGTTTATCCTTAATTTCATCTGATAATTTATCTTTATCTTTCTTAGATAATGAATTAAAGTCCGTTGCATTATCGGTATTAAAATCAATGCGCTCTTTAAGTTTTGAATTAGCATTGATAACAATATTAATAGGCTCTTCGTCTAGTTTAAATCCAATATTTAATGTTTGTTTTTGAAGATTATTTTTAGCGTCTGTTTCTAAATTGTCTTCATAATTTACTTTATAATGATCGATAGCATTATCGATAGTAATAGTTCCAGTATCTTTACGTTTTGAATCTTTTACGCTCTCTTTATTATTTAAATGAACATTTAGACGTTCATAGTCTACGTCACCACTATATTTATAGTCATCTTTATAATGCTTTCCGTCTTTCTTAGAAGATCCTTTAATGTTATGTGTGTTTCCATCACTAGTTACTTTATAATCGACTTCGATATTGTCATCTATCACATTCGTGCCTTTGATAGTAGTTTTTTCACCGTCGCTATCAGTAATTGTGATGTTACGTTTTAGTATTTGATGCTTTTGTTGGTAGATAGTTGATTTAATTTTTGGAAATTCTTTAGTTTGTTTATCTTGAGCATCTTCAAGTTGCTCTTCGATTTCTTTTTTATACTCTTTTTCATTAATGCTTGATAAACGTTGTAATTCTTTATCGTTTTTAGCTTTTTTTAATGCTGCGACAGTGATTTTTTTAGCTTTATCACGACTTATATTTAAAGTGATAGGTTTTAAATTTTTTGTTTCACCGTCAATTTTAACTTTTTCTTTTTTACCTTTTTCAAAGTCATCATCTTCTAATTGATCGATGACTAAATCTGTATATCGCTTAATCAGTTTTTCAACATCTTCTTGCTGAGAATGAACAATACCCAATTTATTATTCAGGTCAAAGTTTGCATTTGAAAGCCCCTCATCTTTATAGTCAGAAGGATCTTCATCAAAGATTTCAGCAGCTGTTGCTAATAGTTCTGAGTTCTTGACGCTATACTTTTTCTTAAATAAAGGTGATTCGAAGAATTGAGTTGAATCATTTGCTGTCCATTGGAACTTACCAATATCTTTATCTAATATTTTAGGTGATACGCTCATGATTCCTTTATTTGATTTTGGATCATGACCGATAGTTCCAGTTATTTTAGAACTATCTAAAATAGTTTTAGGTAAACCAAGATCTTTTAGATATTCCTTAGATGCATTAGCATGTAGATCATACGTATTAACATATGAATTATCTTTTAATTTTTTTTGGAATTTCTTTTCGTTACTAAAACGATGATCAACATAAGATTTTACATTTTTAGCGGTCTTTTTTTCGCTCAGTAAATATGCGTTTTTAGGTGTATTTGTTACAAAGGCATATACACCCCAAGCAATCCCCAAAAGAATGATTAATCCAAGTACGATAGGCACTATAACTTTAATTTTTTTAGACATTAAATATCCTCCCAAATTGTGTCTATGTCTACATATCTATATTTTTAATTTTCTTTAATTTTAAATTCTTTAGTACCCACTTTTTCGTCATTGCCATGATTTGGATCTTTAGCTTCAAGTGTTACTGGTGTTTTAGTGTCTTTCAATTTAAAGAACATAACACCTTTTACTTTTCCATCTTTGTTAATTTTGTTATCCATATCTTCTTCATATTTTTCCTTTAAATCAGTATCAAATCCACCGCCAATTTCTAATCTTCTCTTAACATCTTTAGAATTTTGATAAATATCAAATGATTTGATAAATGCTGAAGATGCTGTTAAATCTTTGTCTTTTTTATTTTTAACACCATAGATGATAGCGATACTTGGTTTCTTGTCATCATCGTACTCAGATGCTTTGACAGTTTTGGCTTCTAAAATTTCAATATCAAAATTGTCTGTTGTTAATTTATCATTTTTGAATTTCGCTGTTGTTTTATCTTCATTGTCATTTTTGTCTACAGAAACGCTATCTGTAGAATTAGATGAAGAATCATTTTTAGATTCGTCATTTTTGTCACCACATGCTCCTAAAATGAGTGTTGACGCAAATAATAGTGCTAATACTTTTTTCATTATTAATATCCTCCCGTAAATAAGAAATAAAATAAATATGTAAATGTAAAATATCCTAATAATAATAATTTCAATATAATAATATAATGGATATTTTCGCTATTAAGTATATCATTTGTATTGCTTAATAGTAATACTTTTATTTAAATATTCTATGAAATCTATAGCATTGCCAACATAGAAGATAATTAAAATATTGTTAGTATTTATATATTTGTTTTTATAATTTTGTGTCATTTAATTTAGTTAAACTTTTTCTGCTTATATTCTTTAATAAAAACACTTCAGATGATAATTGAATTTAAATTCATTTAAAGCGTATCAACCAAGTTTTTAAATATAGACATATGTACTTTTTATCGTAGATATTTATAAGAATATTCATTTCACTTTATTCTCTTAATTGAAAATAATTATCATTTATATTGACAACTGTATGTGCCTCGTTTAATATAATTCTCAAATCGTAACAATTACGATTTGTTTTATGCAATTATTCTAAGTTATTGATTTTTATGAGGTTAATCATTTTTATTAACAATTTAATTTAAAAATTTACAATAAAAAGGAGTGTTTTATGCAACGTCAAGTGGTCGAATTTTCAAAATATAATCCATCTGGAAATATGACAATTCTTGTTCATTCAAAGCATCAACCGAGCGAATACGCAGCGATTGCACATCAGTTGATGGCGACAACACATGTGTGTTGTGAACAAGTAGGGTTCATTGAATCAGTAAACTATGAAAATGGGGATAATTATCACTTGGTAATGAGTGGAAATGAATTTTGTGGTAATGCGACTATGTCTTACATTCACTATTTAAAAGAACGTTTATTGATACAGCATCAACAATTTCAATTAAGAGTTTCGGGATGTTCTCATCCTGTAGAGTGTAAAGTTCATTCGCAACATTATGAAGTGACTATGCCAAAAGTACATCAAGTTAAGGAAAGATTTGTGAAATTAGGGGACCAACAGTTTAAAGCATTTGAAATTAGCTATGATACATACATTCATTACGTGTTGATGTGTGATGGTGTAGATTTAGCAATGAAACAGCGCGTGGAAGATTTTGTCAGTGCGCAAACATGGCATCAACAATTTAAAACGATTGGCGTCATGCTTTTTCAACAAGCTAAACAATTCATATATCCATTGATACATATACCTAAAATAGATAGCTTAATCTGGGAAAATAGCTGTGGTTCAGGAGCGGCTTCTATCGGTGTGTTAGTTAATTATCTAACAGATCATGATATTCAAGATTACCTAGTTAACCAACCCGGAGGCAGCATTATTGTCTCATCCAGAAAGTCTGGACAAAATGAATACCAAACAACGATTAAGGGTCAAGTTTCAACTGTCGCAACAGGACAAGCATATATAGAACAGGAGACAATGACGCAAATATGAATGATCATACAAAAATAGAGAACCAATTACAATATTATTTAGAACAATTTACGTACTTACATCAACTCGTTTTGGAAGATAGTCGGCATATTATTGATTTAGAAAATTTGATTGATGAATACAGTCAATGGATACTTCAACCTTTGGCAGAGCATCACTATTTAACATGGAACGATTTAGAAACAAAAATGAGCTTAACCAAGAAGCTTCAAGAGGTATCAGCAAAATGTGTGAAACAAGTAGAAGTCATTCGCGCACAACGTTTGTTGAATGGTAGGGCGACCACGTCAGGTTATTTCGAAAATATAGAGCATTGCATTAATGAAGAATTCGGAAGATGGCAAATTGGAAAAAATGACAAATTATTACTGATTGGTTCGGGTGCATATCCTATGACATTGATTCAAGTTGCTAAAGAAACTGGCGCTGCGGTCATTGGTATAGATATAGATTTGGAAGCAGTTGATTTAGGGCAACGTGTCGTCAATGTACTAGCGCCAAATGAAGATATCGTTATTAGTAATCAAACAGTTGATCAATTAGAAGACATCCAATCTGTGACACATATTATATTCAGTTCGACGATACCTATCAAATATGACATTTTGAATGAACTTTACACATTGACGAATGATGAAGTTGTTGTAGCTATGCGATACGGTGATGATATAAAAGCATTGTTTAATTATCCATCTCAAGCAACTGACGAAACACAGTGGCGATGTGAAGAACTACAAACACGACCGAAGCAGATTTTTGATATTGCACTTTATCGTAAAGTGGCATCAAAAGTTGGTGTTGAACATGTCTAAAATATTAATGGTTGGTAGTGGACCGGTCGCTATTCAACTTGCTCGACTATGTCATTTACATGGAGAACATATAGTTGATATGGTGAGTCGCGTTCATGCATCAACCAAATCTAAGAGAGTCTTTGATGCGTATCAACGTGACGGCTTTTTTTCAGTAATGACTCAAAATGATGCACATCAGTGTTTTTCAGGTAAGTTTACGGTTAGACATTTTTTTAAAGATGTTAAAGATATTACGGAATATTATGACGTGGTGATTTTAGCATGTACTGCCGATGCGTATCGACCGATATTACAGCAATTATCTAAGTCCACATTAAAGCGTATTAAGCAAATCATCTTGGTCTCACCAACATTAGGATCACATATGCTTGTTAAGCAATTACTATCAGATGTTCAATGTGAAGGTGAAGTGATTTCATTTTCCACTTATCTAGGCGATACCCGAATATTTGATAAAGCACAACCACATTGTGTCCTAACCACACGAGTTAAATCAAAATTATTCGTAGGTTCGACTCAATCTCAGTCTATGATGTTGTGTAAGCTTAAGTCTTTATTTGACTATTTAAATATAGAATTAACAACGATGGACACACCACTACATGCGGAGATACATAATAGTTCACTTTATGTACACCCACCATTGTTTATGAATCAATTTTCATTAAAGGCGGTATTTGAAGGGACGAAAGTACCAGTATATGTATATAAGCTATTTCCAGAGGGACCAATCACAATGACCTTAATACACGAAATGCGATTAATGTGGCAAGAAATGATGATGATATTAAAAAAATTAAAGGTACCTTCGGTCAATCTTCTAAAGTTTATGGTGAAAGAAAACTACCCTATACGTTATGAGACCATGTGCGAAGTAGATATTGAAAACTTTGAAAATTTACCAGCTATTCATCAAGAGTATCTACTTTATGTGCGATATACAGCAATTTTAATCGATCCGTTTTCTAATCCGGACGATCAAGGTGCATATTTTGATTTTTCTGCCGTACCATACAAACATGTTGATACTGATGAACAAGGAGTCATACATATACCACGCATGCCGAGTGAAGATTATTATCGTACTTTGATAATTCAAGCGATTGGAAGAGCATTAAACGTTGCAACACCGATGATTGACACATTGTTATTACGTTATGAAAATACTGTTAAACAATACTGTGACACACATTTACATCAACAACTATCAAGGCAATTCGAATTACATCATTTTAAACAGGATTTAGCGTTAGTGACGAACTACTTAACTTTTTATAAATAAAAAACGTAATGATATAAGTTTACATATTTTCGAAAAGAAAGAGGAAAGCAATGAATAAACTCACAAAACTAAGTACAGTCATTTTTGTATCTGGAATTATTTTAGCCGGTTGTGGAAGTAACAAAGAACTAACAGAGAAAAAAGAGAATAAAGTATTATCATATACAACTGTCAAAGATATTGGAGATATGAATCCCCATGTTTATGGAGGTTCAATGTCAGCAGAGAGTATGATTTATGAGCCGTTAGTTCGCAATACCAAGGATGGTATTAAGCCATTATTAGCAAAAAAATGGGACATTTCACCTGATGGTAAGACATATACGTTTCATTTAAGGGATGATGTATCTTTTCATGATGGTACGAAATTTGATGCAGATGCAGTGAAGAAAAACATCGATGCAGTACAACAAAATAAGAAACTACATTCATGGTTAAGACTTTCAACACTGATTGATGATGTCAAAGTTAAGGATAAGTATACGATACAACTACATTTGAAGGAAGCTTATCAACCTGCGTTAGCAGAACTAGCTATGCCACGACCATACGTTTTTGTATCGCCTAAAGATTTTAAACACGGCACAACCAAAGATGGTGTGAAATCATTTGACGGTACAGGACCATTTAAAATGGGTGAACACAAAAAAGATATATCTGCAGAGTTTAATAAAAATAATCAATATTGGGGAGAAAAGGCAAAATTAAATAAAGTAGAAGCAAAAGTTAAACCTGCAGGAGAAACAGCATTTTTATCAATGAAAAAAGGAGAAACCAACTTTGCTTATACAGATGATAGAGGTACAGACAGCTTAGATAAAGATAGTTTAAAACAATTAAAAGAAACCGGAAGCTACCAAGTAAAACGTAGCCAGGCTATGAATACAAAAATGCTTGTTGTTAATTCTGGTAAGAAAGATAGTGCAGTCAGTGATAAAGCAGTCAGACAAGCATTAGGTCACATGGTAAATAGAGATAAAATAGCTCAAGATATTTTAGACAAACAAGAAAAGCCAGCCACACAACTATTTGCTAAAAATGTGACAGATATAAACTTTAATTTACCAACAAGAACATATGATAAGAAAAAAGCGCAAGCGTTATTAGACAAGGCTGGATGGGTGCTTTCAAAAGATCGACAAGTTCGTCAAAAAGAGGGCAAAGATTTGAATCTTAAGTTGTATTATGACAAAGGGTCTTCCAGTCAAAAAGAACAAGCTGAATTCTTAGAAGCAGAATTTAAGAAGTTAGGTGTACAACTAGATATAAACGGAGAAACGTCAGATAAAGTAGCTGAACGTCGTAGTTCTGGTGATTACGATTTAATGTTTAATCAAACATGGGGGCTATTATATGATCCTCAGAGTACATTAGCAGCACTTAAGACGAAAACGGGGTATGAAAGTGCAACATTAGGTATTAAGAATAAGACACAACTGTACAAAGATATTGATGAGGCGTTCAAAATTCAAGATGCAAAGGCACGTTCAAAAGCGTATCAGCAAATTTTAAAACAAGTTGACGATGAAGGTGTCTTTATTCCAATTACTCACGGCAGAATGACTGTTGTTGCACCTAAAGATTTACAAAAATTATCCTTTACACAATCACAATATGAGCTTCCATTTAATGAAATGCAATATAAATAAAGGAGCGTCGTCATGGTTAAATTTATTATGAAACGTCTTACGCTCATGATTCCATTATTAATTGTAGTGACTTTTATGACTTTCATGATGACCTATCTCACGAACGAAGATCCAGCCGTAACAATTTTACATGCCCAAGGAACACCTAATATAACACAAGATTTAATAGCTGAAACTAAAGAAAAATATGGATTAAATCAACCGATATTCACGCAATATAAAAATTGGCTTGTTGATGCATTGCAGTTTAAATTTGGAACGAGTTATATCACAGGGGATCCAGTATCTGAGCGTATGGGTCCAGCGTTTATGAATACATTAAAACTCACTTTGATTTCCAGTGTGGTGGTGATGATAACATCTGTTGTTCTAGGCATAGTGAGTGCTTTGACTAGTGGTCGATTTACAGATCGTGCTATACGTTCAATAGCTTTTCTACTAACAGCTCTGCCTTCATATTGGGTAGCTTCAATATTAGTTATTTATGTATCTGTAAAACTCAATTTATTACCAACCTCAGGACTCACAGGTCCAGAAAGTTATATTCTTCCAGTCTTTGTTATTACGATTACCTATGCAGGAATTTATTTTAGAAATGTCCGGCGATCTATGCTTGAACAATTAAATGAAGATTATGTTTGGTATTTAAAAGCTAGTGGTGTACCTCGTCTGACAATGTTGCTGCATGTATTACGTAATGCATTACAGGTAGCCGTATCTATTTTTTGTATGTCGATACCAATGATCATGGGAGGTTTAGTCGTTATTGAAAATGTATTTGCGTGGCCAGGTTTAGGACCATTAAGTGTTAAAGCGATTACTGAACATGATTTTCCAGTAATTCAAGCATACGTGCTCATTGTCGCGGTGTTGTTTATTCTTTTTAATACACTTGCAGATATCATTAATGCAATATTAAATCCGCGTTTAAGGGAGGCAATGAAATGATTGTGTTACGTCGTCTATTTCAAGATAGAGGTGCCATAGTTGCTATAGCTATTATTACAATCTACGTAGTGCTTGGAGTTTTAGCTCCTTTAATTACATTTTATGAACCGAATCACATTGATACAGCAAATAAATTTGCTGGTATAAGTTGGTCTCACTGGTTGGGGACAGACCATTTAGGCCGGGACGTATTAACACGGATAATATACGCCATAAGACCTAGTTTGTTATATGTATTTGTCGCATTGATTATTTCCGTTGTGATAGGAGCGATACTTGGGTTTATTTCAGGTTATTTCCCAGGTTATATCGATGCAATAATTATGCGTATATGCGATGTGATGTTAGCTTTTCCAAGTTATGTGGTGACATTGGCATTGATTACGTTGTTTGGCATGGGTGTAGAAAATATTATCATTGCGTTTATATTGACTCGATGGGCGTGGTTTTGTCGCGTGATTCGAACCAGTGTAATGCAATATATTGAAGCTGATCATGTAAAATTTGCCAAAGTAATTGGTATGAATGATTTAACAATCATTCGCAAACATATTTTGCCACTAACCTTTACTGACATAGCGATTATTGCTAGTAGTTCGATGTGCTCAATGATATTACAAATGTCAGGATTCTCGTTCCTTGGATTAGGTGTTAAGGCACCTACAGCCGAATGGGGGATGATGCTTAATGAAGCACGAAAAGTAATGTTCACACATCCTGGAATGATGATGACAACAGGTGTGGCTATCGTCATAATTGTAATGGCGTTTAACTTTTTATCAGATGCTTTACAAATGGCGATTGATCCTCGTATGTCCTCTAAAGAGAAACGACTGGCATTGAAGAAAGGTGTGAAAGCACATGACATTGCTTAAAGTAGCGCATTTAAGAATTAAGGACACATGGTCAGATGAGACACTCGTTGATAACGTGAATTTCACAGTTCAATGTGGTGAAACATTAGGTATTATTGGAGAAAGTGGAAGCGGAAAATCGATTACTTGTAAAGCATTAATAGGTTTAAATGCTCAACGTTTATCTGTAAGCGGAGATATCTTTTTTGAACATCAAAATTTAAATACAATAACTGAAAAGCAACTACGCAAAATTCGTGGTAAAGATATTGCTATGATTATGCAACAAGGAACACGAGCATTTGATCCTTCAACTAAAGTGGGGAAGCAAATGATTGAAACTTTGCGTGCACATACGACATTATCAAAGCAACAAATAAAACAAGAACTCATTCATTATATGACGTATATGAAGTTGAAAGATCCCCGTTCGTTATTAAAAGCATATCCCTACATGTTGTCAGGTGGGATGCTTCAACGTATGATGATTGCACTAGCATTGGCATTGAAACCTAAATTGATTATTGCTGATGAGCCGACCACAGCATTAGATATCATTACACAATATGAAGTTATCAATGCTTTTAAAGATATAAAACAACATTTTGATTGCGCCATGATTTTTATATCTCATGACCTCACAGTGATTAATAAAATTGCAGATCGTGTTGTAGTTATGAAAGAAGGTCGCGTGATAGAAGAAGGTCGAACAAATATGGTATTACAACAACCTCGTCATCACTATACAGCTTATTTATTATCTACTAAAAAGACAATTCATGATTATTTTCAGTTAGTGCTGAGGGGTGATTTCAATGCTTAAGGTTCAAAATGTTATTAAATTTTATGGAAAAAAATCAATATTTCGTGATAAACGTATTCCTGTAGTTAAAGGCGTGTCATTTGATTGCCCCACTGGTGCATCAATAGCAATTATTGGAGAAAGTGGAAGTGGAAAGTCTACGTTGAGTCGTATGATTTTAGGACTAGAAAAACCAGATCAAGGACAAGTGACGTTGGACGGTCAGCCTGTTCATTTAAAAAAAGTGAGACGTCATCGAATTGCTGCGGTTTTTCAAGACTATACTTCTTCTTTGCATCCTTTTCATACTGTCAAAGATATTTTGTTTGAAGTAATGAATCAGTGTCGATGTACATCAAAGGAGAATATGGAAGAGTATGTAACAGCGTTACTACGTGAAGTAGGGTTAAAATCTGATTGTTTGTATTGTTATCCACATATGCTTTCAGGTGGAGAAGGACAGCGTGTAGCTATTGCACGTGTGATATGTATGCAACCAGATTATATATTATTTGATGAGGCGATTAGTTCATTAGATATGTCTATGCAAACACAAATATTAGATTTATTGAAAAGGTTACGTCACTCACATCAGCTGAGTTATATTTTTATTACTCATGATATACAAGCTGCCACGTATATATGTGATGACTTGCTTATTTTTAAAAATGGCTGTATCGAAGCTAGGACATCTATAAGTGAATTGCATAGGCAACAAAATGGTTATACAAGAGAACTGATTGATAAACAACTATCAATCTAAGGAGTGACAATATGAAAGGTGCCATGTCTTGGCCATTTTTAAGATTATATATTTTAACATTGATGTTTTTTAGTGCGAATGCCATACTCAATGTTTTCATACCTCTAAGAGGACATGACTTGGAGGCGACGAATACCGTAATTGGAATTGTAATGGGAGCTTACATGCTAACGGCAATGCTATTTCGCCCTTGGGCTGGTCAAATTATTGCACGTGTAGGACCGATTAAAGTATTGCGTATTATATTATTGATTAATGCTATGGCACTGGTATTATATGGGTTTACAGGAGTTGAAGGTTATTTGGTTGCACGTATCATGCAAGGTGTGTGTACGGCATTCTTCTCAATGTCTTTACAATTGGGTATTATAGATGCTTTACCTGAGAAATATCGTTCAGAAGGTGTATCTCTCTATTCATTATTTTCAACAATTCCCAATTTATTAGGACCATTAATTGCAGTTGGGATTTGGCACGTGGAAAATATGTCCATATTTGCTATTGTTATGATTTTTATTGCAGTAACAACAACCTTATTTGGTTATAGAACTACTTTTGCAAATACACAAAAAGAGGTAGCACCAAAAGAAGAAGTCTTACCTTTTAATGCAATGACTGTATATGTTCAATTTTTTAAAAATAAAGCACTCTTCTGCAGTGGTATGATTATGATTTTGTCATCTATCGTGTTTGGTGCGATGAGTACTTTTATACCATTATATACAGTTAGGGAAGGTTTCGCGAATGCAGGTATTTTCCTTACAATTCAAGCCATTACAGTAGTGATAGCTAGATTTTATTTACGTAAGTATGTACCATCTGATGGTTTATGGCATCACCGGTTTATGATGATTGTCTTAACGTTACTGATGATTGCTTCAATCATTGTAGCTTTTGGACCACAAATATTGAGTATATTTGTATATATAAGTGCAATCTTTATTGGAATAACACAAGCGCTCGTTTATCCTACATTGACAACGTATTTAAGTTTTGTCTTACCAAAGATAGGACGTAATATGTTATTAGGATTGTTTATAGCATGTGCAGATTTAGGGATTTCACTAGGAGGTGTGCTCATGGGGCCAATATCAGATACGATAGGATTTAAATGGATGTATATTTTATGCGCTTTATTGGTTACTATTGCAATGATACTAAGTAAAATTAGACAAGGACAAAGTGTTTCTAAAGCCTCATAGCAGCACTACATAAAAATAATGATAAATTTAAAGGGAGCCTCCAGTTTGTCTGAGGTTACACTTCCGCACATGTAAAAATAATCGATTTATTTACTTTGTTAAATCGAAAGAAACGAAATTATATCAAACTTTTATTGCATTAGAATATTCACGCTTTTTGATTACAATAGAAGAAATTTTTACATTCATATCTTTTTAATTCTAGTTTTATGGATTTTTAAAAAGAAAGAAGCTAAATCAATAATAATAAAGAGGTAAATTAAGAGTATGAAAAATGAGGTAGAGTAGAATTTATTTTGAGTACAATCCTCATATAGCTTATGAGCTCTAAGTTGAACTGTCTATAAAATTTATGTGTTAGGACACTCAAACGCACATCTGTAATATCTATGATATGTTTTTCAATTTAGCCTTATTAGTAACAGAGATAAAAAGACTAAGCCAGTTTCTAATTTAATGATAGATAAACAAAACCTGAGACAATTGTTGTCTCAGGTTTTGTTTTACTTTTCGTTATAAGATAGTGAATTTTTCTTGCTATGAGGTTTCATTATAGAAGGAATTTTTCAGAAAACTGTTATGTAACAGGATAATTTATTCACAAACTGTTATAACTTCTGTCACAGGTTCGTAATTTATACAAACTTTAGTAGAAAATATGCCACAAATTATGTGAAATTAATCACATGTTTCATGGTATACTGCCGTTGAAAACGTTAACAATACGAAATGGAGGCGGAGAGTATGTTAGAAACAAATAATCATACTAATGCTTGGCAAGGATTTAAAACAGGTCGTTGGAATAAAAATATAGACGTGAGAGAATTCATACAATTGAACTATTCATTATATGAAGGTGACGATGAATTTTTAGAAGGTCCTACAAAAGCAACTGAAACTTTATGGGATCAAGTAATGCAATTATCAAAAGAAGAACGTGAGCGCGGTGGCATGTGGGACATGGATACTAAAGTGGCATCGACAATCACTTCTCATGACGCTGGTTACTTAGACAAAGATTTAGAAAAAGTTGTTGGTGTTCAAACTGAAAAACCATTCAAACGTTCTATGCAACCATTCGGTGGTATTCGTATGGCAAAAGCAGCATGTGAAGCGTATGGTTACGAATTAGATCCAGAAACAGAAAAAATCTTCACTGAATATCGTAAAACACACAACCAAGGTGTATTCGATGCATATTCAAGAGAAATGTTAAACTGTCGTAAAGCTGGTATTATTACTGGTTTGCCAGATGCTTACGGACGTGGACGTATTATCGGAGACTATCGTCGTGTTGCTTTATACGGTGTAGATTTCTTAATGGAACAAAAACTTAAAGACTTTAACACAATGTCTACTGAAATGTCTGAAGATGTAATTCGTTTACGTGAAGAATTATCAGAGCAATATCGTTCACTTCAAGATTTAAAAGAATTAGGTCAAAAATATGGATTTGATATTAGCCGTCCTGCTACTAACTTCAAAGAAGCTGTGCAATGGTTATACTTAGCATATTTAGCTGCTATCAAAGAACAAAATGGTGCAGCAATGAGTTTAGGACGTACTTCAACATTCTTAGATATTTATGCTGAACGTGATTTACAAAATGGTGACATCACTGAACAAGAAGTTCAAGAAATCATTGACCACTTCATTATGAAATTACGTATCGTTAAATTCGCGCGTACGCCTGAATATAATGAATTATTCTCTGGAGATCCAACTTGGGTAACTGAATCTATCGGTGGTGTAGGTATTGACGGACGTCCAATGGTAACTAAAAACTCATTCCGTTTCTTACACTCATTAGATAATTTAGGTCCAGCACCAGAACCAAACTTAACAGTATTATGGTCTACTCGCTTACCTGAAAACTTCAAAATCTATTGTGCTAAAATGAGTATTAAAACGAGCTCAATCCAATATGAAAATGATGACTTAATGCGTGAAAGCTATGGCGATGATTATGGTATCGCTTGCTGTGTATCTGCCATGAAGATTGGTAAACAAATGCAATTCTTCGGTGCACGTGCTAACTTAGCTAAAGCATTACTTTACGCTATCAATGGTGGTAAAGATGAAAAATCTGGTAAACAAGTTGGGCCTAGTTATGAAGGTATTAAATCAGACGTACTAGATTATGATGAAGTCTTCGAAAGATATGAAAAAATGATGGACTGGTTAGCTGGCGTATACATCAACTCATTAAATATCATTCACTATATGCATGATAAATATAGCTATGAACGTCTTGAAATGGCTTTACATGATACAGAAATTATTCGCACAATGGCAACTGGTATCGCTGGATTGTCTGTAGCAGCTGACTCTTTATCAGCGATTAAATATGCACAAGTTAAACCTATCCGTAACGAAGAAGGTCTTGTAACTGACTTTGAAATCGAAGGCGACTTCCCTAAATATGGTAATAATGACAGTCGTGTTGATGAAATTGCAGTAGATTTAGTTGAACGTTTCATGACTAAATTACGTAGCCATAAAACATACCGTAATTCTGAACACACAATGAGTGTATTAACAATTACTTCAAACGTTGTTTATGGTAAGAAAACTGGTAACACACCAGATGGACGTAAAGCTGGCGAACCATTTGCACCTGGCGCAAACCCAATGCATGGTCGTGACCAAAAAGGTGCATTATCTTCACTAAGTTCAGTAGCTAAAATACCATACGATTGCTGTAAAGATGGTATCTCAAATACATTTAGTATCGTACCGAAATCACTAGGTAAAGAAGAAGCAGATCAAAATAAAAACTTAACTAGTATGTTAGATGGTTATGCAATGCAACATGGTCATCACCTCAACATTAACGTATTTAATAGAGAAACATTAATTGATGCAATGGAACACCCAGAAGAGTATCCACAATTAACGATTCGTGTATCTGGATACGCTGTAAACTTCATTAAATTAACACGTGAACAACAATTAGATGTTATTTCACGTACATTCCACGAATCTATGTAATAAATTTAAGGTGGGAGCAAAATGCTTAAAGGACACTTACACTCCGTTGAAAGTATGGGCACTGTCGACGGGCCAGGACTTAGATATATATTATTTACTCAAGGTTGTTTGTTAAGATGTTTATATTGTCATAATCCAGACACTTGGAAGATTAACGAACCATCAAGAGAAGTGACGGTTGATGAAATGGTAAATGAAATCTTACCGTACAAACCTTACTTTGAAGCTTCAGGTGGTGGGGTAACAGTCAGTGGTGGCGAACCATTACTACAAATGCCTTTCTTGGAGCAATTATTCAAGGAATTAAAAGCGAATGGTGTTCACACATGCATTGATACTTCTGCGGGATGTGTGAATGATACACCAGCATTTAATCGTCATTTTGATAAATTGCAAAAGCATACAGATTTAATCTTATTAGATATTAAACATATTGATAATGATAAGCACATCAAATTAACAGGCAAACCTAACACACATATTTTAAAGTTTGCACGTAAATTATCTGATATGAAACAACCTGTTTGGATTAGACATGTTTTAGTACCTGGTATTTCGGATGATAAAGAAGATTTGATAAAACTAGGAGAATTTATTAATTCTTTAGATAACGTTGAAAAGTTTGAAATCTTACCATATCATCAACTCGGTGTGCATAAGTGGAAAAATTTAGGCATTCCTTATCAACTCGAAAATGTTGAACCGCCTGACGATGAAGCGGTTAAAGAAGCTTATCGTTATGTTAACTTTAATGGCAAAATACCTGTAACATTATAGAAAGATAAATATATATAGTAATAGCCTGAGACATCAATCGTTGTCTCAGGCTTCTTTACGTTTAATCAGTCGATAAACTGAGTTTAAAATATATCTCAATTAACTTTATTTAATAAAAATATGATCATAAGTTTAAATAGTTTACTTTTCTAGATATGCTTTAAATACATCTTTATAAACATCAATGTAACTTAAATACATATCTTTTCTAATAAATTCATCAACTTGATGCGCCATAATAGATTCTCCAGGTCCAAAGACAGCAAAATCCACGTTATTTTCATTTGTTCCTAGGAAACTAGATGCATCAGTTGTACCAATCAATGCACTCACAACAATGTCTTCATGTACATAATTCGGTGCAATACGTGTAATATTTTGAATAAGAGGATTATCACGATCACTTGCCACTGGATCGTGACTGCTAGGTATATCTACAGTTAAATAATCTTCACCCACATGACGAATGACTTTTTCAAATAAATCCTTCACGAAAGTGCTGTCATATTCTGGAACAGTTCTTACATTATATTTAGCTGTCGCTTTATGAGGAACAGAATTAACTTGTTTACCACCATTGAATACAGAGTTTAACATTACAAATCCAGAGTAGATATGTGATTCTTCTTCACCAATTTTTCTGTGGAGATGTTTCTCAATCATTGGAACAGCGTCTAACTCGTGTACTTTATCATGTTCTTTAATATTTTTATATTCTTGTTTCATTTCATTTACAAAATCAACTAAAATATCAACAGCATTTGTACCTAGGTGTGGCATAGAACTATGTGCAGCCTTACCTTTCGCTGTGACTACACAACTCATAGAACCTTTATGAGCATAGTAAGCGATATTACTAGTTGGTTCGCCAATAATTAAACCACTCACATCATCTAAGTAACCTTCATCAGCTAGTAATTGTGCACCATATTGTTCCGTCTCTTCTCCTGTAGTAGCTAATAAACGTATCGTACCTTGCTTTAATGCGTTTGATTGTTTTAATTCAATCATCGCGATGACCATCGCCATAAGACCACCTTTCATGTCAGTGGTACCTCTGCCGAATAACTTGCCATCTTTATCTGTGAGTTCAAATGGAGGAAAAGTCCAATCATCATGGTCACCAGCATCTACAACATCCATGTGTCCACTGATTGCTAAGACTGGAGCGCCACTACCAATTTCAGCAACTAAATTAGCGCGTGAATCATTAACTTTAACAATCTTAGAATCAATATCATATTGACTTAACAGGTCTTTTAAGTACTCACATACTTTAATTTCATGATCATTCTCAGTTTGAATCTTGACGATATCAGCTAATAATCTTATTTTGTCTTGCTCACTCAATACAGTCATTTCACAGTCCTCCTCATTTTTAGTAATGATTTTCACTTTTTAATAAAAAATAAAAATCCTTGTACACTTAATATTATCAAAAACTTTTATTAATTAAAAATTATATGCTAAAATAAATGGATTTTTAATAAAAAATAAATATTGACTTAACATTTCTTATAAAAAAACAACAATGTATAGAAATATTAAAAATTTTTCATTATTTATAGTTTGAATCGTGTTATAAAATGAAAAGCGATGAGATTAAGGTGTAATAATACACACATATATAAATATAACTTCGTGCCACGCAGACGGTTAAAATCATGTATAATAGCTAATAATACATATTAGGAGATACATAATTAATGATGAAAAATAAATTAACATTAAAAGAGAATCTATTTATCGGCTCAATGCTGTTTGGTCTATTTTTTGGTGCTGGAAATCTCATTTTTCCAATTCACTTAGGTCAAACTGCGGGGGCAAATGTATGGACCGCCAATTTAGGATTTCTTATCACGGCTATCGGACTACCTTTTTTAGGAATTATAGCGATAGGTGTATCTAAAACAAACGGGGTCTTTGAAATTTCCTCAAGGATAAGTAAAATATATGGTTATTTGTTCACAATTGGCTTGTATCTTGTTATAGGTCCGTTTTTTGCGTTGCCAAGACTTGCGACGACGTCATTTGAAATAGCATTTTCACCATTTATTTCATCTGGTACGGCCCAAGCGTTGTTGCCTATTTTTAGTATTTTATTCTTCGGAGTAGCGTGGTTATTTTCGCGTAAACCTTCTAAAATATTAGACTATATTGGAAAATTCTTAAATCCGGTCTTTCTCATCTTGCTTGGAATTGTTGTTGTGCTTGCATTTATCCGTCCTATGGGTGGAATTAGTCATGCGCCAGTAAGTGCTGATTATAGCAATAGCGTGTTACTCAAAGGGTTTATCGATGGATATAATACATTAGACGCTTTGGCATCATTAGCATTTGGTATTATCATTGTTACTACAATTAAAAAGTTGGGGATTACTAATCCGAATACAATCGCTAAAGAAACTTTAAAATCAGGTACGATTAGTATTATAGCTATGGGCGTTATTTATACTTTATTAGCTTTAATGGGTACGATGAGTTTAGGTCGTTTTAAAGTAAGTGAAAATGGTGGTATTGCGCTTGCTCAGATTGCACAACATTATTTAGGGGATTACGGAATTATTATTTTGTCACTAATCATCATTGTGGCATGTCTGAAAACAGCAATAGGATTGATCACAGCCTTTTCGGAAACATTTACAGAGTTATTCCCTAAATCTAACTATCTTTGGTTAGCTACTGGGGTGAGTATATTAGCTTGTATATTTGCTAATGTAGGTTTAACAAAAATTATTATGTATTCAACACCAGTGTTGATGTTCATTTATCCTTTAGCGATTACTTTAATTTTATTAGCATTACTTAGTCCATTATTTAAACATTCTAAAATTGTCTATCGATTTACAACATTATTTACAATGGTGGCGGCATTTGTAGATGGTGTGAAAGCAAGTCCAGAGTTCTTTGTTAATACAAAATTTGCACAAACAATCATTGGATTTGGTGAAAATTATCTCCCATTCTTTAACATTGGTATGGGATGGATTGTTCCAGCACTTATTGGTTTCATTATTGGTATTATTGTATACTTTATGACTGCTAAAAAATCGTACCACGTACAATAAGGCTGAGTTAATAAATGATATAACTGCGAATTTCTTAATAATTATATTTCAAGATTATTATAATTTTTAAATACATCATTTTATTAATAAGTATATTAATTGTTAGTGAGATAAAATTTAATAGTACTACTACACAAAAAAGAGAGGGCGAAATCGCTCTCTCTTTTCTTGGATTTTTATAAGTGAATAAAAAAGTATTAAGCAACGGAATGGAGCTACTTAATATTTTTTCATAATTAACCGACGTTGACAGAGGAACATATATTATATGATAAGTTTACTTTTTATATGTTTGTGACATATAGTAATAAGTAAATCGTTATTAATAAATACAATTCATGTTAATAAAGTTGAATTTAAGAAAAGTTGTTTATAAAATAAATACACTCGATAAGTATGGGTGTTGAAAAAGTGTTAAATAATTACAATTATATATTATTTAGAATTCGATAAAGAAGGTGACGAAATGCCTAGAACTTCCAAAAGACAATTAATATTAGAATCGGCCGCAGCTATTATTAATGAAAAAGGTGCTGATTATCTCACGTTGGATGCTGTAGCTCAAAGGGCTGGAATAAGTAAAGGTGGTTTATTTTATCATTTTAAAAGTAAAGATGAACTCATCAAAGAGCTGGTTAACTATGCCAATAATTTGTACAGAGATAACGTGAACCAACATATCGATAATGAAAAGAACAAAAAAGGGCAATGGCTCAACGCATTTATAGAAGCGACAAGAGCACATCGTACGGATAATGCGCCTATTACTTCTGGAATGTTAGCGGCGCAAGGGACTAATAGAAGTTTATTATCACCATTAAAGACCTCATATCAAGAATGGCAATATCAAATTACACACGACGGGTTAGATGAGGTAGATGCTACCATTATTCGCTTAGCTGTCGATGGTTTATGGTTGTCGGAAATATTCGGAATTAGTGCTATAGATGAAGAAATGAGAGAGAAAGTTATTGAACGTTTAAAGATGCAAATAGAAAAAAATTAAATAAGCTATATCCATAGAGCAGGGTGATGTCTCGTACATCGCGCTGTTCTTTTTTGTGTAAAGTCAGTTGAAACTAAACCGACTAGTTGGTATAGTAATCAATGTCATAAAAAATAAAACTTTTAGAGGTGTTAATGATGCAAAAAGTTGTTTTAACAGCAGCTATTACTGGCGCTGGAGATACAATACAAAAAAATGAGAACGTACCAGTTACACCACAAGAACTTGCAGATTCAGCAATTAAATGTGCACGAGCAGGAGCAACTGTCGCACATATTCATGTAAGAGATCCTGAAACTGGAGGAGTAAGTCATGATCCAGAACTGTATGCTGAAACAGTTAGATTAATCAGAGAAGCTGATGAAGATATCGTCATTAATGTGACATCTGGTGGCGGTGGAGACTTCATTCCAAGTCTAGAACATCCAGAGACAGGTGGAGAAGGAACTTGGATTCAAACACCAGAAGAACGTTTTAAACCTATTGGTGACTTATTACCAGAAATGTGTACATTAGATTGTGGCAGTGTCAATATGGGAGATGCAATATACTTAAGCCCTGCATCGTGGTTACGTAAACAAGCACAAATGGTTAAAGATGCGGGAGTCAAGCCTGAGCTTGAATGTTTTGATACAGGTCATGTGAGTTTTGCCAAACAAATGATAGAAGAAGGATTAATTGATGGAGACCCTATGTTCCAATTTTGTTTAGGTATTCCTTGGGGTGCAGAAAATGATCCTGAAACAATAGAATATCTTAAATCACGTATACCAGAAAATGCACATTGGTCAGCATTTGGCATTGGTAAGATGCAACTCCCAACTGTAAGAGAAGTTGCGCAACGTGGAGGAAATGTTCGTGTTGGATTAGAAGATAATATTTATTTAAGAAAAGGTGTAAAAGCAACGAATGAAGCATTGGTAGAAGAGGCAAAAAGAATTTTAGCAGGGCTCGACATTGAGCCACTTACACCTGCTGAAGCAAGAGAAAAATTTAATCTTAGAAATCCTCATGGTAAAGGAGACAAATAATGAAATTCGCAGTTGTTGGAACAGGTGTAATTGGTAGTGGATGGATTACTAGAATGCTTGCGCATGGTCATGAAGTGATTGCTACTGATCCAAGTGAAGGTGCATATGAACGCATGTTGACACAAGTTAAACAAAATTGGCCTTACGCAGAGCAAATGGGCCTTGCTGAAAATGCATCAATTCAAAACCTAACATTTACACCACATTTAGAAGAAGCGGTCAAAGATGCGGATCATATTCAAGAAAATGTACCAGAAGTAGAAGAAATTAAAGATGCTGTATTAAAAGAGATTGATTTTTATGCGAAACCCGAAGCAACAATTGGTTCAAGTACATCAGGAATTATGCCTTCAGAATTACAAGCTAACTTATCACATCCTGAACGATTAGTTGTTGCCCATCCATTTCACCCGGTATATATTTTGCCATTAGTCGAAATTGTGCCAGGTAAACAAACATCTGAAGAAACCACAGTTAAAGCCGAACAGATTTATGAAAGTATTGGTATGGATGTTTTACATGTGCGTCATGAAATAGAAGGACATATTGCAGATCGTCTTATGGAAGCATTATGGCGTGAATCATTGCACATAGTTAATGATGGTATTGCAACAACAGAGGAAGTTGATAAGGCGTTTACTCATGCAGCAGGTTTACGTTATGCACAATATGGTCCATTTATGACGTTCCACTTGGCAGGTGGTGAAGGTGGTATGCGTCATATGTTAAAACAATTTGGGCCAGCTTTAAAAAAACCTTGGACAAAACTCATCGCGCCTGAACTGACAGATGACTTATATCATAAAGTAGTAAATGGTAGTGAAGCATCTTCTCAAGGATATACAATGTCTGAACTTGATCAAAAAAGAAACGAATTTCTAATTAAAGTGAAAGAATTAGCCGAACAATATTGGCCAAGTGATAGTAAAGCGATGAAAAAGTCTAACGGAGCGGAGTTATAATGATGAATCAACAGTATGTGTTTCACACAAAAGTGCATCGTGATTGGGTAGACCATAACGGGCACCTAAATGATGCAATGTATAACCGAATTTTCAGTGATACAACAGATGATTGGTTAGGTCATTTAGGATTAACTATTGATGCCATTCAATCTTATCAATATACCGTATTCACCTTAGAAAATCATGTCATGTTTCTTAATGAAATGAAAGAAAATGAAGATGTCATTGTTAAAGTACATCTTCACGATTATGATAGCAAACGATTACATGTCCTAATGGAAATGTTTAATGCAGATGATGATTTATGTGCAACATATGAAGTGATGCTGATGGGCATTGATACGACTTCAGGAAGACCTTCAGCATTTCCGAACGACATTTTGAATAACATCGAACGCTATTATAATATAGAAAATGTGGAGACGACATCTCAATATATAGGTCATCGTATCGGCATCAAGAAAAAGCCAAAAAGCAAAGAGTAATACAACTTAGAATTTAGATGAATATGATTTAAGGACTCTTTTGTGCCTTGTTCTTACTTAGTTTACTTTGTATAACATCACAATGAGTCCTTATTTTTTAACAAATTGAATTACCTATAGAAAGGAATGGACATATGTTAAGTATTAAAAACTTATCAAAGGTCTATGCAGGTGGTAAAAAAGCTGTAGATAATATGACCATAGACATTGAATCAGGAGACTTTATTGCATTTATTGGGACAAGCGGTAGCGGTAAAACAACTGCCCTTAGAATGATTAATCGTATGATTGAATCTACAGAGGGAGAAATTACCATTGACGGTAAAAATATCAAAGAGCTTAATCCGGTTGAGCTTCGTCGCAGTATCGGTTATGTCATACAACAAATCGGCTTAATGCCACATATGACAGTGAAAGAGAATATTGTTCTCGTACCAAAGTTATTAAAATGGTCACAAGAGAAAAAGGATGAGAAAGCGAAAGAACTTATACGCTTAGTAGATTTACCAGAAGAATATTTAGATCGATATCCTTCAGAATTATCAGGTGGTCAACAACAACGTATTGGTGTTGTAAGAGCACTCGCAGCTGAACAAGATATTATTTTAATGGATGAACCGTTTGGTGCACTCGATCCAATCACAAGAGATACATTACAAGACTTAGTCAAAAAATTACAACAACAATTAGGAAAGACATTCATTTTTGTTACACATGATATGGATGAAGCGATCAAACTTGCAGATAAAATATGTATTATGACAAATGGACAGGTGGTTCAATATGACACGCCAGATAATATTTTACGTAGTCCAGCGAATGATTTCGTTAGAGACTTTATTGGTCAGAATCGCTTAATTCAAGATAGACCTAATATCCGTACAGTTAAAGATGCGATGATTAAACCCGTGACAGTACATGTTGACCGTTCTCTTAATGATGCGGTGAATATTATGAGAGAGAAAAGAGTCGATACGATATTTGTTGTCGGCAATGATGAGCATTTATTGGGTTATTTAGATATTGAAGATATTAACGAAGGATTAAGACATCATAAAGAACTTATAGATACGATGCAACGAGATATTTATAGAGTACGTATTGATAGTAAGTTACAAGATTCTGTTCGTACAATTCTTAAACGTAATGTACGTAATGTACCCGTTGTTGACAGTGATAATAAAACATTATTAGGCCTTGTCACTCGAGCTAACCTTGTAGACATTGTTTATGACAGTATTTGGGGAGAGTTAGAATCGGATAACAATGATAATCATTCTGGGATTGTTGAACCCGAATCCACAGGAGTTGAGACACCATGATAAAGTTTATTTCGGAACATAGTGGTATGTTATTTGCAAAGACATTCGAACATTTGTACATATCGATAGTGGCATTGGTTATTGCAATAATCGTAGCGGTTCCTTTAGGCATTTTATTATCTAAAAAGGAAAAGCTTTCGAAAGTGTCATTGACGATAGCTGGCGTTTTACAAACGATACCTACATTAGCGGTATTAGCTTTAATGATTCCATTATTTGGTGTAGGAAAAACACCTGCAATTATAGCGTTATTTTTATATGTATTATTACCAATTTTAAATAATACGATTATAGGCATTCAAAATATAGATTCCAACCTTAGAGAAGCAGGACGTAGTATGGGAATGACTAATTTTCAATTGATGAAAGATGTGGAGTTGCCACTCGCATTACCATTAATACTTAGTGGAATTAGACTGTCTTCTGTCTACGTTATTAGTTGGGCAACATTGGCAAGTTATGTTGGTGCTGGTGGTTTAGGTGATTTTATCTTTAACGGATTAGCACTATTTGAACCGAGTATGATTATTACTGCAACTATTCTTGTCACTGCTATTGCACTTATTGTAGATTATGTTTTATCACTGATTGAAAAATGGGTTGTACCTAAAGGATTAAAAGTTTCCAGATAATCATTGAAGGAGGATAATATGAAGAATTATAAAAAATATCTAATTGTTTTAGTATTATGTCTAACAGTGTTATCTGGATGTAACTTACCCGGTTTAAAAAATAGTCATTCAGATGACGATGTTAGAATCACAAGTTTAGGAACAAGTGAATCACAAATTATATCGCACATGCTGAGATTACTTATTGAACATGATACAAAAGGTGAAATTAAACCTACCTTAATTAATAATTTAGGTTCAAGTACGATTCAACATAATGCTGTCACAAGTGGCCAAGCTAATATGTCAGGTACGCGTTATACAGGCACTGACTTAACAGGGGCGTTGAAAGAAGATCCGATTAAAGATCCTAAAAAGGCCATGAAAGCGACTCAAGAAGGGTTTAAAAAGAAATACAATCAAACCTTCTTCAATTCATATGGTTTTGAAAACACATATGCAT
This sequence comes from Staphylococcus sp. HMSC077D08, assembly GCF_001837945.1. Lineage (NCBI taxonomy): Bacteria > Bacillati > Bacillota > Bacilli > Caryophanales > Staphylococcaceae > Staphylococcus > Staphylococcus sp. HMSC077D08. Next base: position 51,062 of record NZ_KV834828.1, read on the forward strand.
TGATAGTAACAAAAGAGACAGCTAAGAAATATCATTTAGAAACTGTTTCAGACTTGGAAAAGCATGCTAAAGATTTAAGAGTAGGTATGGATAGTTCATGGATGGATCGTAAAGGTGACGGTTATCCAGCATTTAAAAAAGAATATGGCTATAGTTTCGGTACGGTAAGACCTATGCAAATTGGTCTTGTCTATGATGCACTGAGTTCTGGCAAATTAGACGTTGCCGTAGGTTATTCTACTGATGGGCGTATTTCAGCATACGATTTAAAAGTGTTGGAAGATGATCGTCGATTCTTCCCACCATACGATGCCAGTCCACTTGCATCAGATCAATTGTTAAAAGAGAAGCCAGAGCTCAAACCGATTGTTAAAAAATTAGAAGGTAAGATATCAACAGAACAAATGCAAGAATTAAATTATCAAGCTGATGGTAAAGGGAAAGAGCCTGCAACAGTTGCAGAGGACTTCTTGAAAAAACATCATTATTTTGAAGACGATGACAATAAAAAAGATAAACAGAAAGGTGGTCAATAAACATGGAAGGGAATTTAATACAACAACTCGTTCACTACTACCAAATGAACTTTGGCTACCTATGGGAATTGTTTGTTAATCATTTGTTAATGTCTGTTTACGGTGTTTTACTAGCATGTTTAGTGGGCATACCTCTTGGTATCATCATTGCACGATTTGGTAAATTATCAGGTGTCATTATCACTATTGCGAATATTATTCAAACTGTTCCGGTTATTGCTATGTTAGCGATATTAATGCTTAGTATGGGACTCGGTATGAATACAGTCATTTTTACTGTGTTCTTATATGCCTTGCTTCCTATTATTAAAAATACGTATACAGGAATTAATGAAGTTGATCCAAATATTAAAGATGCTGGAAAAGGGATGGGTATGACGCGTAATCAAGTATTAACTATGATTGAGTTACCTCTGTCACTTTCAGTTATTATAGGTGGTATTCGGATTGCCCTTGTTGTAGCTATTGGTGTCGTAGCTGTAGGTTCATTTATTGGTGCACCAACATTAGGTGATATTGTGATTAGAGGTACAAATGCAACTGATGGAACACTATTTATTCTAGCAGGTGCCATACCTATCGTTATCATTGTCATACTTATAGATGTTTTATTACGTTTATTAGAGAAAAAGCTAGATCCAGCTACGTAAGTAATTTAATTTTTTACACAGGGAGGAGTGATCCAACATTATGGCTCATATTACATTAAATTATTTATCTAAAACTTTAGGAATGCATCAAACGATTAATGTCATTCTTCCAGAAGATAAAAGTTACTTTGATACAAATGAAAATGCGAAACCATTAAAAACTATGTTATTGCTACATGGTTTATCAAGTGATACTTCCTCTTATATGAGATATACGAGTATAGAACGCTATGCGAATACCCACCAACTAGCAGTGGTGATGCCTAATGCTGATCATAGTTTCTATTCAAATATGGCTTATGGACATAGTTATTATGACTATATACTAGAAGTTTATGATTATGTTCATCAAATATTTCCATTGTCTAAAAAGAGAGAAGATAATTTTATAGCAGGTCACTCTATGGGAGGTTATGGTGCAATCAAATTTGCATTAACGCAAAGTTATCGTTTCTCAAAAGCCGCTATGCTTTCAGCGCCATATGATGTTTCTATGATTGGTCAATATCAATGGTATGATTTTACTCCAGAAGCGATTGTAGGTAATACGCAACATGTCGCGGGGACATCTTTTGATCCATACTATTTAGTTGAACAAGCAATAGACAATGGACAAACGTTACCACAACTATATATTACTTGTGGAACTGAAGATGAATTGTATCAAGGTAATATTGATTTTGTGAACTATTTAGATGAAAAAGGTATTTCATATCAATTTAAAAAAGCGCCAGGTCATCACGATTATGCATTTTGGGATAAAGCAATAGAAGATGTCATTGACCGTTTTACATCATCACATATTTAAAATGAATGTTAGAATATAGTTAAATCCATACGTCTTTTGTTAAGATTAATAAAGAAGTGGGAGAGCGTACGTATTGAATGAGTTAGATTATTTCAACAATGAAGCGTCCCATGCATGTAAAATTTGAATATAGAACTTTTTTATTTAAGCATCGACTGCTCATATGCTAAGAACGCCTAGGACGACTATTAATGTCCTAGGCGTTCTTTTTTTCGTCATTTCTAAAAGATATAACTATGAATAGGTAAATCTTTTTCCACTTTTAAAAGATTATGAGTATATTAAAACTTGTGTAATAAGTAAGCCTCCACCAAATATTAAAACAAACGCGACAACAGGCCATACGAAACGTAACCAGTGTGAGTAGCGCATGTTTAACATTTGAAGTGTTGCCATTACAAGTCCAGTAGGCGCTAAGAACAACATTGCATACTGACCGAATTGATATGTTGTAACAATAACAAATCTTGGTATACCTACTGTATCAGCTAATGGCGCAAAGATAGGCATAGATAGTACTGCTAATCCTGATGAGGACGGCACGATAAATCCTAAACAGAAAAAGATAAAGAGCAGAACAATGATAAATAAAGGCCCACTCATATGTTGCACGATAGATGATGAAAAGTGCAAGATTGTGTCAGAAATCATTCCTTTATTCAATACTAAGTTGATTCCTCGAGCTAAACCAATGATTAAAGATACACCTACTAAACTTGAAGCGCCATTAACGAATGCATCTACAGTGCCTTTTTCGCCTAAACCATATTGTCCTGTTCCAGCAATAAACATGATGACAATGGTAAAGATCAAGAATGCAGATGCCATGACTGGGAACCACCATCCTTGTGTCATGACGCCCCAAACCATAATAGGGAATGGTAGGACGAAAAGCGTAAGAATAATCTTTTTACGTAATGTAAACTCAGAAGAACCGTCATCATGGAGCACAGACCACTGTTTTTCAAATGCTGCTTTGTCTTCATAAGAATAAGAGGATTTAGGATCTTTTTTAATTTTTTTACAATACCAGAATAAATAACTAATAACAAATATGGCACCGATGATACAAGCGCCTATTCTCCAATAAAGACCATCAGTAAAAGTTGTTCCTGCTGCATTAGAAGCAATGACGACTGAGAATGGGTTGATTGTTGAGAATGTACTACCCACAGAGCTTGCTAAGAAAATTGCACCGACTGAGACAATAGAATCATATCCAAGCGCAATAAATATTGGAACGAGTACAGGATAGAACGCTACAGCTTCCTCTTCAATGCCACATAGTGTTCCACCCAGAATCATTAAAATTGCTACGAACATAATCAACATAAATTCGTGGCCTTTCGTTTTTTGAGTAAGTGCTAACAATCCTGATTCAAAGGACCCACTCGCTTGAACAACGCCAATCAATCCACCTAGAACAAGTATAAAGACCATAATATCGACGGCTTCGATGGTTCCTTTAACCATGCTACTGGTAATTTGATCAAGACCAGCTGGATGTTGTTTTAAACGTTCGTAAGTATTAGGAATTGAAACGGGTTTATTAATTGCACCAGATTTAAATTGTTCTATTTTGATTTTAACGCCTAATCGATCAAGCTCTTTTTGTGTTCCAGGAACTTTTTTTACCTGATGATGAGGATTAACAATTTTTAATTCTTGGGATGAAGGTTCATATGAAAGTTTTGAGTATGCACCCGCGGGGATTATCCAAGTTGCTATAACTGCGACAACTGTTAGGATAAAGAGAATCATAAATGCACCTGGCATTCTAAAGTTAAAACGTTTTTTCTTTTTATTATCATTGATCGCTTGTTCCAACGGTTTCATCTCCTTCGACAGTTAACCTAAAATAAAAGCCTATCAATTGAATTTGGTTAGTATTTTACATGATTGATTAAGGAAGTGCACCCTGCTTGAAATGGAGAGGAGTGGAATAACAGGATGCACTGTATGAATATGTTTAAATTCATTTCTACTTATGCGTTAAAATGCTATTTTGTAATGAGTGTGCCAATTTTACCTTCTAGTGCTGCATCTAATTGGCTTAATGATGTGATGAGCACGCTACCGTTAGGATTATTTTCAATAAAGGAGATGGCAGATTCAATTTTAGGTAGCATGCTGCCTTTGGCGAATTGTTCTTCTTCAATATATGTTTTAAGCGTATCTATATTTGTTGTTTTAAGTGCTTGCTGTTTGTCAGTATGATAGTTGATATAAACATAATCAATCGCTGTTAAAATAATGAGTTGATCACAATGAATATCAGCACCTAATAATGCACTTGTTTTGTCTTTATCAATGACGGCATCTATACCTTTAAAGCTATCGTGCTGCTCACGAATGACTGGTATACCACCTCCACCTGCAGCGATGACAAGTGTGTCATTTTCTATTAGAGTTTTAATACTTTTCAGTTCGATAATAGATATTGGTTGTGGTGATGGTACGACGCGACGGTAACCTCGACCAGCATCTTCTACAAATTGATAACCTTTTTCCTGTTGAATACGATGTGCTTCTTCTTTAGTGTAGAACAGACCGATGGGTTTACTAGGACTATTAAAAGCTGGGTCGCCTTCATCAACTTCTACTTGAGTAACTAGTGTGACAACTTGCTTATCTATGCCCATTGAATGAAGTTCATTTTGTAAACTTTCTTGAAGTTGATAGCCGATGTAGGCTTGACTCATAGCGCCACATTCAGCAAATGGAAAAGCAGGACCTTGATCGTGTTCAGCTGCATAATTCAGACCAAGGTTAATACTTCCTACTTGTGGTCCATTACCGTGACTGATCACAATTTCGTGACCTTTAGTAATTAATCCTACTAGGGATTTAGCTGTATTTTTTACTAATTCAAGTTGTTCTTGTGGTGATTTTCCTAAAGCGTTTCCACCTAAAGCTACTACAATTTTAGCCATTTCACTCACTTCCTTCTATAATTTAGAATTCTCCTAAAGTTGCTACCATGACTGCTTTAATTGTATGCATTCTATTCTCAGCTTCTTGGAATACTACAGAAGCTTTGCTTTCGAAGACATCATCAGTGACTTCCATTTCACTAATGCCATATTTTTCATAAATTTGTTGACCAATTTTAGTTTCAGCATTGTGGAAAGAAGGTAAACAATGTTCAAAAATAACATTTGGATTGCCTGTTTTTTCTAATAGTGCTTGGTTAACTTGATATGGTTTTAAAAGTTTAAGGCGTTCTTGCCATACTTCATCAGGTTCGCCCATTGATACCCAAACATCTGTATAAATAACATCAGAATCTTTCACGCCTTTATCAATATCATCTGTTATTAAAATGTTACCGCCATTTTCCGCCGCAATACGTTCGCAACGATTTAATAATTCCTCTGTCGGATTGAGTTCTTTAGGACAAACAAGATGGAAATTCATACCCATAATGGCAGCACCTTGCATTAATGCGTTAGCAACATTGTTACGTCCATCGCCAACATAAGTGAAGTTGATATCAGCATACTCTTTTTTCAATACCTCTTTAGCAGTTAAAAAGTCAGCAAGCACTTGTGTAGGGTGATCTTCATCGGTTAATCCATTCCATACCGGAACACCTGAATATTGTGCTAATGTTTCTACAGTACGTTGAGAGAACCCTCGGTACTCAATACCATCATACATACCACCAAGTACACGTGCTGTATCTTTAGCAGTCTCTTTTTTACCCATTTGAGAACCTGTAGGTCCAAGATAAGTGACGTGTGCACCTTGATCATGTGCGGCAACTTCGAATGCGCAACGTGTTCTAGTTGAATCTTTTTCAAAAAGAAGCGCGATATTTTTATTTTTTAGCATAGGCTTTTCAGTGCCGATATATTTGGCATGCTTCAAATCTTCGGAGAGTGTTAATAAAAATTCTACCTCTTGTCGTGAAAAGTCTAATAAAGTTAAAAAGCTTCTGTTACGCAAATTTTTCATCAATAACAACTCCTTGTGAATGAATTACAATTTTATTGTAAGCGTTTCCTTGAAGTTTTCAACTTATCTCAAAAATTGTAATTTTTTATTAATAAATCAATGAACTTTTTATTAACATTGGATTTGAATAGTGTAAAATTGGTCAAAAAGGTTTATGTTTAAGATAAAACCAACTTTAAAGAATTTAGAAAATTCAATTAAAGTGAATTTAACACATTTTAAATAATGAAGTTAGGTTAGCATCGAAATGTAAGTGGTATGTTAATTGAATAAACTGTAGTAATTTCTTTATATTATTAGTGAATTCTCAAAATAGTTGTAAAATTATATTGATTAATCACCTATTCTTTATTATATTTAGAAACATCTCTTACAATAAACCACAACTAACATGAAATATAAGCTATCAGTGGATTATTTTAGTTAAATTGAAGGTTATTCAAAGTAAAAAGGGCATATTAGTATAATAGGAGGAATAGTAAGATGAAAGTGTATAAGTTGAATTATCAACACCATAAAGATATTGTTGATAATAATGTATTAACGATGTTTGTAACAGCTGACAATCAAGATGAAGTTGAAGCGTTTGCGAAAAAACTACATTACAAGATTGAACATTTATCTCCATTAACTAAAAAGGAATTTGAAGAAGAGAAAGCGAAAGATTCACACTATAGACTTGAACACGTGGATCACTATTTAAATTAATTATTCAATCATATATCAACACATCCTGTAATCATTCGTTTGGTTACAGTTTTTTTACGCATGATATTAAATTTTAACTTCACTATTACAAGGAGTGTATAAATGGAAATAACAAGTGTTAATCATATTTGTTTTTCAGTAAGTGATTTAAATACCTCTATACAATTTTATAAAGATATTTTACAAGGTGACTTATTAGTATCAGGTAGAACGACAGCATATTTAACTATTGGTCATACTTGGATTGCACTGAATCAAGAAAAAAATATACCAAGGAATGAAATAAACCATTCCTATACGCACGTTGCTTTCTCCATATATGAAGAAGATTTTCAAAAGTGGATTCAATGGCTTAAAGAGAATCAAGTAAATATTTTAAAAGGGCGACCAAGAGACATTAAAGACAAAAAGTCGATATATTTTACAGATCCGGATGGGCATAAAATTGAATTACATACTGGGACACTAAAAGATAGAATGGAATATTATAAAAGTGAGAAGGCGCATATGCAATTTTACGATGAGTTTTGATATTTTAATTGATATGTAATTTTTTGTAAAAAATTTTATGATTCATTTTGTAATAAAATTACTATATACTAAAATTTGTAATTTTCAATTATTTTAATGAGGTGAATCAATGAATAAATTATCAAAGTACATTGCAATAGCTACACTAGCATCGACAGTTACAATTTCAGCACCAATTCATACATATGCATGTGAATCTCATACTAAAGATAACCATAATCATACGACACAACATCAAAATGACCCCAACCTTGGTGAACAAAATGTAATGGCTGTCTCATGGTATCAAAATTCTGCCGAAGCGAAGGCTCTTTATTTACAGGGATACAATACTGCGAAATATCAGTTAGATGAACATATTAAAAAGAATAAAAGTAAGAAAAAACTTGCTATAGCTTTAGACTTAGATGAAACAGTGCTTGATAATTCACCATATCAAGGATATGCTTCTATGCACGATACATCTTTTCCAGAAGGATGGCATGAATGGGTTGCAGCAGCGAAGGCAAAACCTGTTTATGGTGCCAAATCATTCTTAAAATATGCTGACAAAAAAGGTATCGATATTTACTATATTTCTGACCGTGATAAAGAAAAAGATTTTAAAGCTACAAAGGAAAATTTAAAAAATATTGGACTACCGCAAGCGAAAGATAATCATATTTTACTAAAAGGGAAAAACGATAAAAGTAAAACATCACGACGTCAACAAGTCGAAAAAAATCATAAGTTAGTGATGTTATTTGGTGACAATTTGTTAGATTTTACAGATCCTAAAAAGTCTACTGCTAAGGAACGTGAGAAACTCGTGCAGAAACATGAAAAAGATTTTGGCAAAAAGTATATTATATTCCCTAATCCAATGTATGGAAGTTGGGAATCTACACTTTATCATAACAATCACCAAATAAGTAAGAATGAAAAAGATACATTACGAAAGGCATCAATTAAACAATTTAATCCTAAAACGGGTGAAGTAAAATAATTCCTGACATTAAATACTAAATTTCTATTAGTAAAAAAAGTTTTGCACATAATGATTGTATTGTGTGCAGACATTTTAATAATTAATAAAGTTATATTTACATGGAGTACTTTAATTCCGTGTTATACCATTGCGAGGATGAAACAATGTACGCGTTGTTTCATCCTTTTTTTATAAATATTTTCAATCGTATCTAGATTAATGTAAACTTATAATATGTAAAAGTTTACAATTTGCAATCGGATGATTTGAAAATGCTAATTTTTAAGAAAAAGGAGTTAAAGATTATGACATTAAACCTAGCCCAACGTGTGTTAAATCAAGAATCATTATCAAAAGATGAAGCAATATCTATTTTCGAAAATGCTGAAATTGATACATTTGATTTATTAAATGAAGCCTATACAGTGAGAAAACATTACTACGGTAAAAAAGTTAAGCTTAATATGATATTAAATGCTAAAAGTGGTATCTGTGCAGAAGATTGTGGGTACTGTGGGCAATCTGTAAAAATGAAAGAAAAGCAACGATATGCACTTGTTGAACAGGACCAAATTAAAGAAGGTGCTCAAGTGGCAACTGAAAATCAAATCGGTACATATTGTATCGTTATGAGTGGTAGAGGACCTAGTAACAGAGAAGTCGATCATATTTGTGAAACAGTAGAAGATATTAAAAAGGTACACCCACAACTAAAGATTTGTGCATGTTTAGGATTAACGAAAGAAGAACAAGCTAAAAAATTAAAGACTGCTGGTGTCGATCGTTATAATCATAATTTAAATACGAGTGAGCGTTATCACGATGAAGTAGTAACTACACATACATATGAGGATAGAGTGAATACGGTTGAAATGATGAAAGATAATCATATTTCTCCTTGTTCAGGCGTGATATGTGGTATGGGAGAGTCAAATGAGGACATTATTGATATGGCATTTGCTTTAAGCGCCATCGATGCTGATAGCATTCCTATTAATTTTTTACATCCTATTAAAGGAACTAAATTCGGTGGATTAGATTTATTGTCACCAATGAAATGTTTAAGAATTATAGCGATGTTTAGGTTAATCAATCCAACAAAAGAAATTCGAATTGCAGGTGGACGGGAGGTAAATCTTCGTTCATTACAACCACTCGCATTGAAAGCGGCTAATTCAATTTTTGTAGGAGATTACTTAATTACAGGTGGTCAACCGAATGAGGAAGATTATCGCATGATTGAAGATTTAGGGTTTGAAATCGACAGTTAATTTATAATTAAAAATATATTCATGCAATGTAAATATAATTTTAAATAAATTGTCATAATGCACTAACCATGCGCTTTTTAATGAATTTTTAAAAGAATTAACAACAATTTAATCAAATTCTATTAAATTTTCGATGGATAATCCTTTAAAAAAATTTTTGAAAGCGTATACTAGGAATTGAGAGATGAGAGACAGTATGATCCATGCTTATTAAAAATTAAGATTAGGGGAATGAGATTACATTATTTCATTTTAAATCTTATTTTTTAATATAAATATAAAAGATGTTTTGGAGGAATACTTATGTCTAAATTTATTTATCAATCACCTGGAAGATATGTACAAGGGAAAGGTATTGTTAGCTCTATCGCTGAAGAAACAGAACGTCTTGGTAGTCATGCGTTGATTATTGCAGACGAAGTAGTTTGGAATATTACTGAAGAAAAAATAAAAGAAAGTTTCTCAGCAAATAACAACGTTGATTTTGAATATGAAGTATTTAAAGGAGAATCTTCTGAAGAAGAAATTCAACGTATAGCTAAACAATATAAAGAAAAAAATATTGACGTTGTTATTGGTTTAGGTGGAGGTAAAGCGTTAGATACAGGTAAAGCTGTGGCATTTGAACTTAAAGCAAGCGTCATCGATTTTGCGTCTACAGCATCAATGGATGCACCAACAGCAGCAGTATCTGTTATTTATAACGAAGATGGATCATTTAGTGGTTATGAATTCTACCCTAAAAACCCTGATACAGTTATCGTAGATTCTGAAATTGTTGCACAAGCACCTGTACGTTTATTTGCATCAGGTATGAGTGATGGTTTAGCAACATTAATCGAAGTTGAATCTACACTTCGTAGACAAGGACAAAACATGTTCCATGGCAAACCTACATTAGCAAGTTTAGCAATCGCTCAAAAATGTGAAGAAGTTATTTTTGAATATGGTTATAGTGCTTATACTTCTGTAGAAAAACATATCGTGACACCACAAGTAGATGCTGTGATTGAAGCCAATACATTACTTTCAGGTTTAGGATTTGAAAACGGCGGATTAGCAGGTGCGCACGCAATTCATAATGGATTCACAGCTTTAGAAGGAGACATCCACCACTTAACTCATGGTGAAAAAGTGGCATACGGTATTTTAGTACAATTAGTACTTGAAAATGCGCCAACTGAAAAATTCATGAAATACAAAACATTCTTCGATAATATCAATATGCCAACAACATTAGAAGGTCTTCACATTGAAAACACAAGTTATGAAGAATTAGTTCAAGTAGGTGAACGTGCATTAACACCAAATGATACGTTTGCTAACTTAAGTGATAAAATCACTGCTGATGAAATCGCAGACGCAATTTTAACTGTTAACGATTTATCTAAAAGTCAGTTCAACTAAAAGGAGTCGCTTTGAATGAAAAAGTTAATTCAAGATAAAAACACAATTTTAAAAGATATGCTTGATGGAATTACAGTTTCAAACAACGATGTTGAAGTTGTATCTGACACTATTGTTGTTAGAAAGCATAAAAAACAATCAGGTGTTGCACTCGTTTCTGGTGGCGGTAGTGGTCATGAACCTGCACATGCAGGATTTGTAGCAGAAGGCATGCTCGATGCAGCTGTATGTGGAGAAATCTTCACTTCACCTACACCTGATAAAATATTAGATGCCATTAAAGCTGTGGACAATGGTGACGGCGTTCTACTTGTCATTAAAAACTATGCAGGAGACGTTATGAACTTTGAAATGGCTCAAGAAATGGCTCAAATGGAAGATATTAAAGTTGAAAGTGTCATTGTTAGAGATGATATTGCAATTTCTGACCCGGAAAAACGCCGTGGAGTAGCAGGTACAGTGTTTGTGCATAAATATGCTGGATACCTAGCTGAAAAAGGTGTTGCACTTGATGAAATCAAATCTAAAGTTGAGGCACTTTTACCAGATATTAAAAGTATTGGTATGGCATTAACGCCTCCAATGGTGCCCACAACTGGTAAAAATGGTTTCGATATTGAAGACAATCAAATGGAAATTGGTATCGGTATTCACGGTGAAAAAGGTTTACATCGTGAAGACGTACAACCCATCAACGTGATTGTTGAACGTTTACTCGATCAGTTGTACAAAGAAATTGAGAAAAAACCTTTAATCGTAATGGTTAACGGTATGGGTGGTACACCACTATCAGAATTAAATATAGTTACTAAATATCTAGATGAACAATTCAATCAGAATGATATTGATGTTAAACAATGGTTCGTAGGTGACTATATGACAGCGTTAGACATGCAAGGCTTCTCTATTACTGTACTCCCCTTCAGTGAAGAAGTGAGTGAAGCTTTAGCTGCACCTACAGCAAGTAAATATTTTTAATTTTAAAATTCAATAAGTAATAAATATATATTAAATTTTGAGGTGACTTAGAGAATGAATGTAGCAGATATCAAAGCACGCTTATTAGATTTAGAAAATACTTTTAAAGAAAAAGAAAGTGAACTGACTGATTTAGACAGAGCTATTGGTGATGGAGATCATGGCGTAAATATGGTCAGAGGTTTCGAACACTTAAAAGAAAAAATAGATGATCAAAGTATGCAAGCGCTATTTAAATCAACAGGTATGACGTTAATGTCTAACGTAGGTGGTGCTTCTGGACCATTATACGGGTTTGGTTTTATCAAAATGGCGAGTGCAGTGAATGATGAAATTGATCATGATAATCTTAAAGACGTACTTAAAGCGTTTGCTGATGGCATTCAACAACGTGGTAAAGTCGAATTAAATGAAAAAACGATGTATGATGTTATCGAACGTGCGAGAAAAGCTGTTGAAAATGATGAAACAGTAGATCTTGATAAACTACAATCATTTGCTAATGAAACCAAAGATATGGTAGCTACTAAAGGCCGTGCATCATATTTTAACGAAGCTTCAAAAGGTTATATTGATCCTGGTGCACAAAGTAGTGTTTATATTCTTAATGCAATTATAGGAGGAGAGTAAGTCATGACATCTATAGTAGTAGTAAGTCATAGTCATAAAATCGCAGAAGGTGTTAAACAATTAATCAATCAAATGACTGACGGTGGTGTTGACCTTATTGCCGTTGGTGGTTTAAGTGACGATGAAATCGGTACATCATTTGATCAAATCGTCTCTGTAATTAATGGACTTGAAAATGATGCGCTTTGTTTCTATGACATCGGTTCAGCAGGCATGAATTTAGACACAGCTTTAGAAATGTACGAAGGTGACCACAAAATTGTTAAAATGGAAGCGCCAATCGTTGAAGGAAGTTTTATTGCAAGTGTAGGAATTAAATCAAATATGAGTATGGATAGTGTTATCTCTGAAGTAAGAGCTAAATATCCTGAAGAATAACATGAAAAGATAGAGCGTAAATATTGAAATTGTTGCTAGGAGTACCATAGCTAGTTAGTTATGGTGCTCCTAGTTTTTAGTGTTAGTATACATATTAAAAGTAAAATGTAGTGGTAACGAAGATATTGTAAACATGTTTCTGGTTAAATAGCTGAAAGATTTGTACAAATTACAAAATAGAAAAAGATAAATAAGCTCAAAACATAATGGAAAATTTGTTTGTATAAGCATTATTAAGGAACATTGCTTTCTGTCTTATAATGCTTCATGTGTTGGTCACATATGACAAAGTTTGATGAAGTTAATATTTTTTATTTCTATAAATTGCGTCGGATTTATCTACAGTAGGATTTAGTGTTGGTTTATATAGTTGGTGATTAGCATATTCGGTTTTAGCAAATGCTTCTAATTTATCTATAAATTGATCTATTTCGATGTCTAGCTTTCTTTTAGAGAAAGTGATGCCATTTTTATCAAAATCCGGTGTATTATATTGATGATGATAAATCTTATAAGCTACTTTAAGCTTGTTATATTGATTTTCGACTGGTTCATAGCTACCTAATAATTTTTGTATTATTGTATTCGATTGATCGCTATGATGACTCATTAGAGAAATTAGGTTTTGAACATGGGTATCAAGAGATTTAAAATCTGTTTCAATATCTTGATAAATTTCCATTGTATTTTCTTTACTAAAGTTAGAAGTCTCGAAATTTAAGTAGTTATTTCTTACTTTTGCAGCTTTATAAGCTGTAACATCTAAAGAACTAACTTGATCGTTATGATAATCTTTTCTTTTATCTTTATCATCTTTTCTAAATTGGAACCAAAGTGCTATAAATGTACCTGCTAAAGTAAAAATGCCTCCGACTATTGCAGCTAAAAATTCACTCAACAATATCACCTCTATTAAATATTTTATAATCATATGATAATACTATATATTGTGTATTGCAAAAAACACTGTGCTTATATTTAAGTGTTAGCATATATTTCTTTGTTTATTATACAAACTTGATATTAATATAATTTGAATGAAAAAATGAAGTTATCATATTTTAATAGTATAACCACTTAGAGATTTTAACTTTTAACTCTAAGTGGCTATTTAATAAATTTATACGGTGTTTTAATTATAAATTGTTTGGATTAATTTCAATATTCTCATTAATTGAATGGATTTTTGTGCATTCTACCGTGAACGTAGTAATACAGAATAAGTGCTATGATAACAAGCACCCCCATTGCCATATATAAATGACGATAACCAATAAATGGTATGATGATACCTAAAATAAATGGCCCCATACCTGCACCGAAATCTGCAAAGATATAGAATGTCGACGTTGCTAAGCCCATTTTATTTGCAGGTGATCGTTGAATTGCAATTGCTTGAGCAGTAGGTACGATAGTGCCATAACCAAAGCCGATGAATGCAGCTGCAATAAGTAAAATCATGCTTGTATGAGTAAAACCGAGAATAATAAGACCAAATGTAAAGCTCAGTAAAACTGGATACATTACTTTGTTTTCACCATAATTGTCATAAATTTTACCTGTAAATGGGCGTGTGATAAACGTAACAATCGCAAAGACAATGAAGAAGAAACTTGATGTAGTAACGAGATTGATTTTTTCAGAGTAAATAAAAAAAGTCAAAACAACAAATAGTATTAGAATTCATTCACTATTTAAAGAAAAATGAATAACCATTTTAAATACGTTAAGATAGACAATAGATGCGCAAGACAATTCAATGAATGTTTATGGAGGGATATAATTTTTATGATTCATCTACAGAACATATTACCAGTCATTATATACGCTGTTTTGCTTGCTATTCATTACTTTTTATCGCGTACGGGAAATAAAATATTAGGCCTTATTGTACCTGTTGGTGTGATTGCAAGTCTTATATATATGTATCAAGCCGATATTATACATATGAAACTGATTGGCGTTATTATTATAGGTATTGTGGCTCTATTATTCTTGGCAGAGGAGTGGCAGAGAGCACAAAAGGATAAATAAAGGAAGTTAGTAATCCCTCAAGATGATTATGACATAGCAGTCGTTGAGAAATTTTCAGGTTTTATATCATATAAATAAAGTTGAATATCATGAACAACAACGAGAGGATTAAGTTTAACGAAAAGCGTTTTGTTATTAAGTAGTGTTGTGTAAATGATGACGCTAGTAAGTTGGGACTTGAAAAGGAATGTAGATATATAAAATAGTAATATATGATTAATATCCGAGACATCATCAAATGTCTCGGGTATTTTTATGTATTCACATATGAGGATAGGGTTAAAATGTGATTATAACAAGGTTTAACTTATTCTATTGAAAAGCGTAGTTTATCGTATTTGATACGAAATTTATTTTACTTCTGTTAATTTTTAATCATTTTATACAGTTAAGTACTTATATAAGACTTCTAGGATATATTTCACAATGTAGTAATAATTCTTGTTAATGTGCAAGTAAGACTACCACTCATTTTTATTCTATTCACACGAATAACATATTTCTGTCGTAGTTTGTCATAGTATCTCATGTTTGGTGTCTAGAATTTCATTTTTGAAAGGAGTACCATTCGATGTCTAATATTTCAATGACTACCTCAAAACGTAACGCTATCGTTACGGTAATGCTTATTAGTGCTTTTGTGTCAATGCTCAACCAAACTATTTTAAACACAGCACTTCCAGCAATTATTAAAGGACTGAACATCACAGAAACAACAGCGCAATGGTTAATTACTGGATTTATGCTTGTTAACGGTATTATGATTCCTCTTACTGCCTTTTTAATGGATAAATATTCGACACGTCATTTATATATTTTCTCAATGGCTATTTTTCTTATAGGATCTATTGTAGCGGCATTTTCACCTACGTTTACAATTTTAATGATATCTCGTATTATCCAAGCGATTGGTGCCGGCATTCTTTTGCCTTTGATGCAGTTTACAGTATTTACACTGTTTCCTGCTGAACAACGTGGGTTTGCGATGGGATTGGCAGGTGTGGTTGTACAAAGTGCGCCTGCAATTGGTCCAACGTTAACTGGATTATTCGTAGATTTATTTAGTTGGAGAATGCCTTTTTATCTTGTTTCAGCAATTGCTGCTGTGGCTTTTATTTTAGGATTTTTCTTTGTTGAAAATAATACAAAAACAAAAGACATTGTTCTTGATAAAATTTCTGTAGTTTATTCTACTTTCGGCTTTGGTTTAATATTATTCGCATTTAGTAGCGTGAGTACATTTGGTATCACCTCTCTACCTGTCATTGTGACATTTGTACTTGGTATAGCCATTATCATAATTTTTACAACGCGTCAGCTTAAATTAAAACATCCATTGTTAAATATGCGTGTGTTTAAAAATAAAGTGTTCACACTTTCAGCTGTTTCTTCAATGCTAGTATATATTACAATGGTAAGTCCTGCGTTACTCATACCTATTTATATTCAAACAGGTTTAGGTCAATCCGCATTATTATCGGGGGTTGTCGTACTTCCAGGCGCGGTCATTAATGGCTTAACGATGGTTTATACAGGAAAAATTTTTGATAAACATGGTATTAAAGTGCTTGTGATACCTGGTTTTATCTTACTCATTAGTATGACATTTTTATATTCGTTCCTTACTACAGGAACGCCATACTGGTTTGTGATTCTCGTTTATACTATACGGATGATCGCATTAGGATTATTAGTGATGCCTCTTAATACAGTTGGACTGAATGCACTTGAGTCAGATGATGTCTCACATGGTACAGCAATTATGAATTCCTTACGCATCATTGCAGGTGCTATGGGTACAGCGATTAGTGTGACAATTTTATCAATAGTGGCAAAACAGTATACAGCTTCACACTCAACAATGTCAAAAATGAAACTAACACAAGAAGCAACCGTACATGGTATAGATGTTGCATTTATTTTTACTACAGTATTAATCATTATTGGATTTATCTTAGCGTTATTCATAAAAGAAGAAAAAAATCATTAATTATTCAAAAAACTGTATAAGAGAGACCGAATTATGGATGAACCTGGGACAAAAATCGATGTTCCAGGTTTTTTATAATGTAAAGACAGCGGTGAACTTCTGGGCATTAACAGAGTGTATTTCAATAGACAAAGCAATTTGGGTATCGACGCTTAGAGAGTGAGACAATGAAGACATTATGAATATATGTCTTATTATTCAGCTTTTTAGTGGAAATTCAAACGGACTAACGGTTGTTAAATAAAAAATGAATTCCATCATAATTTCTAAATTCAAGCCCCCATCCATCACTTAAATATACCGATGAAATATTTTTATTTAAAATGAAATCGATTAATGAGAAATTGAAACAATTTTTTAATCAATTTACTTAATATGAAACTTGCATTTAAATATAAGAAAGACTATATATAGTATATATGATACAAAATCAAATTGTTCTTAATTCTTTTTCAGATCAATCCATTTGATTTAAAAGTTTATATTCTAACATAGAGAGAAGGATGAATTTGAAACAATTGAGTTTGACTTTAAAGATACGACTGATATGCGATTTTTTTCAAAATATGATTGTTACAGCATTTTTACCATTTATGGCATTGTATTTAACAGATATGGTCAATCAACATTTTGCAGGGCTATTCTTATTTGCGCTAGTCATGATAAATTTTCCCATATCAATAATATCAGGTCATATTATTGAACGATTACCTAAAAAGACATTAACACTAAGTTATCAATCGATATTAAGTTTGATGCTTGTGATTATGGCGATTACAATCTCTGAACAAGCATATATGATCATTTTATTTTGCATCGCTTACGCAATATTTAGTATCACAATAGGCATGCAGCAACCTATTATGGACACGATTATTATGGATGCGATTACGCCTGAAGTTGAGCAATATATTTATAAGGTAAGTTATTGGCTGACGAATATTGCTGTAGCCTTTGGAGCGCTCATAGGTGGATTGATGTATGGGGCACATAAATCTATGTTGTTTTTAATCGCATTTGCTATTTACATTATGGTTTTTATAGCACTTTTCATATGGTTGCCTAAAGATTTAAATCAAGTGAATCAGTCGTACACACATCATGCTAATGAGCAACAATTCTCCGTGGGTCAAATATTAAAAAGTTATAAACCAGTATTTAAAGATACAACATATCTACTTCTAATTATAGGATTTAGTATTTTAACGATGGGTGAGTTATCTGTATCATCATACATTTCAGTGCGTTTAAAACAAGAGTTTGATCCGATGATATTGTTTTCGTTACATATCGATGGCGTTAAAATGTATTCACTTCTATTAATGACGAATACAATCATTGTTATCATTTTTACCTATTTTATTTCAAAAATTGTTATGAAAATGGATGTTAAAACAGCATTATTGATTGGAATTATTTTTTATGTCATTGGATATTCGAACCTCACTTATCTTAATGATTTTACGTTACTTATCATATTTATGATTATAGCGACGATAGGTGAAATGGTATATTCTCCAATTCTTGAAGAAAATCGTTTTAAAATGGTTCCTTCTCATAAGAGAGGGACATATTCAGCAGTGCATGCTTTAGGATTTAACTTAGCTGAATTGCTTGCAAGATTTGGAATTATATTAGGTGTGTTTTTAACTTCAATGGAGATGGGGATTTATATGTTTGTTTTATTACTGCTAGGTGGCATGTCACTTTACATTTCAGTGAGTCGTTTTAATAATGCAAATTCACAATAATTTTTTTAATTAGAAATGTATAATTCGTACCAAATTGCTCGTAATTTTAAAAAAACTATATTTATTAAGATTTTGTTAATTTTCATATTCCTAATTGTTTTCTATAGTGAGAGTATACTAATATAAATCATGGCTAGAAAATATGAAGTATGTTGTTTATGAGTTATTTTGGGAATGAATATGAAAGAAGGACTCTAATGAATATTGAAGCACTATATTTTCAAAAGTACTTTTATTTTAAACATTTAAATCAATCAAGTTCAGAACACAGGGTGACATATTGGGTAAAGTTAAGTCGCGACATTGAGTTACATAGATTAATGTATGCATTATTAGATGTCGTTCAAAATCAACCTGTGTTGCGCACACAGTTTGTGACAGATGATTTTAATCAACTCAAGATAAATTTAAGAGATTTTTTTCCATTTATTGAAATTCAAGAAGTTAATGAAATGTCGCAAAGCATAGATTTAGAAGCATTCTTTACACGTAATTTAAATTCCTACCATTTCAATCAATTACCTCTGTTTAATTTTAAGATTTATCAATTTCTAGATGAAGCCTATCTACTTTTAGATTTCCACGCTACTATTTTTAATGAAAGTCAATTAACTCCATTTTTGCAACAAGTAAATATCGCTTATACCCACTCTTTAAAAAGTGAATATAGTATCTCAGATTTTTATAATTGGATCAAAGAAATGAACCAAAAGATGGATCAAAATCAAGCTGAGTGTCCATCAAAGCACTTCAACCTATTGAATGCAGACGGTGATAATTACGCTTACATACCTGTTAAGAATACATGTGAAAAGAAAAAAATGTGTTCTTTGCATACAGAACTACCATCTTTAGACATTGATGTGTGGATTGTAAGTATTTACTTAGCGCATCATTTTATAAGTCAGTCTTCTGATGTGACGTTAGGCATCCATTTTTCGATAGATAATAAAAATACTGAGAATATGATGGTTTTAAACACAGACATTGCCCCACTTAATTTAAGTATTAGTCAAAGTGACGCCGTAAAAGATATGGTGGATGAGTGTTCCGCACTACTTGAAGAGCTTCAAATGTGTGGCGCGTCTTTTGTTGTTCAACCTAAAGCAGTACAAACAGATGTAGAAACGATGATTCATATTGAAAAAGTACAAGAACAATTTGAGCTTAATCATATATGTCATCATATACATCGTCTATACAATGAAGCATCATCATTAGCGGATTTAGAGTTTTATCCTCATGTACAGGGTGGTTTTGATATAGTTTATAATGACAACGTTTATGATGATTTAACTGTACATACGTTAGTCAAATTAATTAATGGGATTTATATGCAAATTACACAAAATCCATCATTATTAATTAAAGATATAAAACTCAGTGATCGATCAGATTTAGCTAAATATAATGACATCAATCTTCAAAACAATGACATCAATTATAGTGAGGTCACTTATAAAACCGTGGTTGAAAGATTCGAACGTCAAGTGCACCAACATCCAGATAGTATTGCGTTGCAATATGAACAACAATCGATGACATATCATCAATTAAATCAATGTGCGAATCTTTTAGCATATAAATTGCGTTTAAATAATCAGATTGAACCTAATGATATGGTGGCGTTAATAGCAGAACGTAGCTTAGAGATGATTATTGGAATGTTAGGCATCTTGAAAGCTGGTGCAGGTTATATACCAATTGATCCAGATTATCCTGAAGAAAGAATAAATTATATTATTGAGGACGCAAAACCTAAAGCGGTTTTAACATATCGTACATCATTTCAATCAGATTTACCTCAAATGGATATAGAATTTATAGTTGGTTCAAGAGAACAAGAGATTGATAACCCGAGAGGCATTAATTGTTCAGAAGATATCGCTTATGTCATCTATACATCAGGAACGACTGGTAAACCTAAAGGGACACTGGTGCCACATAGAGGTATTGATCGCTTAGTACACAATCCAAATTATGTCGAATTGAATGAAAATACAGCCGTCTTATTATCAGGAACAGTAGCTTTTGATGCAGCAACCTTTGAAATATATGGTCCATTATTGAATGGTGGACGGTTAGTCATTACATCTAAAGATACATTGTTAAATCCTCAATTGTTAGATCAAGCTATTACTGAAAATAAAGTCAACACGATGTGGTTAACGTCATCTTTATTTAATCAAATTGCCAGCGAACGTATCGAAGCATTAGAATCTTTAACTTATTTGCTTATCGGTGGGGAAGTGTTAAATGCTAAGTGGGTTCACTTATTAAATTCACGTGAGTGTCATCCTCAAATAATCAATGGTTATGGACCGACAGAGAATACAACATTTACTACAACTTTTGCGATTCCACAAGAGATGCCTTCACGTATACCTATTGGTTTACCTATTAGTGGAACGACAGTTTATGTCATGCAAGGTGAACGTATTTGTGGTGTAGGTGTTCCAGGTGAATTGTGCATTGGTGGTGCAGGTTTAGCAAAAGGTTATTTAAATCAACCTAAACTTACTGCTGAACGTTTTATTCAGTCACCTTTTAATAATGAAATGCTTTATCGTAGCGGTGATTTAGTTCGTCTTCAAGAAGATGGCAATATTGATTATATTAGTCGTATCGATAAGCAAGTTAAAATACGTGGATTTAGAATAGAATTATCAGAAATTGAAAAAGCATTAGAAGCTATACGTGATATTAATAAAGCTGTAGTCATCGTTCGGGAACAAGACCAAGATAAACAAATAGTGGCATATTATGAAGCATCGCAATTAAAATCAACAGGTCAATTAAAAGATATTTTAAGTGGAACATTACCTGAATATATGATACCTGTGCATTTTATGAAGGTGGATCGTATACCCATCACGATGAATGGGAAATTAGATGTGCGTGCATTACCTGAAATTAATCTAAAGAATAATAGAAATTATGTAGAACCTCGTAACGATATTGAACGCACTGTTTGCCGTATTTTCGAAGAGATTTTACATGTTGATCAGGTAGGTGTTAAAGATAATTTCTTTGAACTAGGTGGACACTCTCTTAGAGCAACATTAGTTGTAAACCGTATTGAAGAAAGGTTGAAAAAACGTCTTAAAGTAGGTGATTTAATGAAATCTCCTACTGTAGAGCAACTAGGACAACAAATTGAAGAACTGCAAAATGATGTCTATGATGTAATTCCCAAAGCAAATGAATCGTATCAATATGATTTAAGTGCGTCTCAAAAAAGTATGTATCTATTATGGAAGGTCAATCCTAAAGACACAGTGTATAACATTCCATTCTTATGGAGATTATCTTCTGAACTCAATGTTATGCAATTGCAACGTGCATTATCTAAGTTGATTGAACGTCATGAAATATTACGAACACAATATGTAATTGATGACAATGAAGTTAAACAACGTATTGCAACACATGTTTTACCTGATTTTGAAGAGGTAACGACATCTCTAACGAACGAGCAAGATATTATTCAATCATTTATGGAACCGTTTGATTTAGAACAACCAAGTCAGATGCGAGTTAAATATATACATGGACCACAACAAGATTATTTATTTATGGATACTCATCATAGTATTAATGATGGTATGAGTAACACGATTTTACTATCTGATTTGAACGCTTTATATCAAGATAAATCATTACCTGAACTTAAGCTTCAGTATAAAGATTATAGTGAGTGGATGGTGCATAGAGATTTATCTAAACAACGTCACTTTTGGTTACAACAATTTGAAAATCAGGTTCCAATATTAAACATGCCTACGGATTATCCTAGACCAAGTATTAAAACAACCAACGGTAATATGTTGTCGTTTCATTACAATCATCAAATCAAACAGCAATTGAAATCTTATGTAGAACAACATCAAGTGACAGACTTTATGTTCTTTGCTAGTGCAATCATGGTATTATTGCACAAATATACACGTCAGGACGATATCGCTATTGGTAGTGTAATCAGTGCGCGTACGCATCGCGATACTGAAAATATGTTAGGTATGTTTGCTAATACACTTGTATATCGTGGTCGACCACATGATCAAAAGACATGGGATCAATTGATGGCTGAGATGAAAGAGATGTGTCTAGGGGCATATGAACATCAAGAATATCCTTTTGAAAACTTAGTCAATGATCTTGTTGATGAAAGAGATGCTTCACATAATCCGTTATTTGATGTGATGCTCGTACTTCAAAATAATGAAACAAATCATGCGAATTTTGGACATAGTCAACTGACACATATCCCACCTCAGTCAACAACAGCTAAATTTGATATGTCATTTATTATTGAAGAAGATCAAGATGGCTATGTCGTTAATATTGAATATAATACAGATTTATATAAACAAGAAACCATTCATCATATTGCTGAACAACTTCAAATGATTATTAAACATGTAATATCTACCGAAAACCTAAAAATTCAAGATATTGATGAAAATGATGACTTATTAATTTGGTTGGACAAGTATGTGAATGATTGTTCTTTAGACTTGCCAAAAAATAAGTCAATACAGCAACTTTTACATGATGTCATGAAAGCGAAAGCAGATGATGTAGCACTTAAAATGAATGGACAATCGATGACGTATCAAGAACTTGATGATTATTCTAATAGTATAGCTCAAACATTGATACATAATGGCATTCAAAAAGGGGAACGTGTAGCCCTTTTAACTGAACGAAGTTTTGAAATGGTTGCTAGTATGATTGCTGTATTAAAAGTTGGAGGTTCTTATGTACCTATTGACGTCACTTATCCCGATAAGCGCATTGAATTTATTATTAAAGACGCTGAAGTCGCAGCAGTTCTCACATATGGAAAAACAATATCCTCACATATACCAGTAATTAAAATCGAAGATATTGATAACACTGAAAATAATAAAAGTTTAAATATAGAATATGCAGGGAATTTGGAAGATGATTTGTATCATATTTATACATCTGGAACAACAGGAAAGCCTAAAGCAGTATCAGTGAAACAACGTAATATATTAAATTTAGTGTGTGCTTGGACAAAAAGACTCAATTTATCCGATGATGAAGTCTATCTGCAGTACGCTAATTATGTGTTCGATGCTTCGGCAACTGATTTCTACTGTAGTTTATTAAATGGATATCCACTTGTCATTGCAACATCAGTTGAGCGGACCAATACAGATTTATTAGAAAAGTTAATTTCACAAGAAAATATCACCATCGCATCTATTCCACTACAGGTATATAATGTGATGCATCATTTTTACATTCCTAAAGTAATTACAGGAGGTGCGACAAGTACGCCAGCATTTGTGCAGCATATCTCTAAGCATTGTGATATGTATGTTAATGCCTATGGTCCTTCTGAAAATACGGTTATCGCATCTTGTTGGATATACAAAAAAGGTGACGCCATACCATCGACTATTCCGATAGGGAAACCGTTAGCTAATGTTGATATTTTTATTATGTCAGGCGGTAAACTATGTGGCGTTGGTATTCCAGGTGAATTATGTATTGCAGGAGAAAG
Organism: Staphylococcus sp. HMSC077D08; assembly: GCF_001837945.1. Classification (NCBI taxonomy): domain Bacteria; kingdom Bacillati; phylum Bacillota; class Bacilli; order Caryophanales; family Staphylococcaceae; genus Staphylococcus; species Staphylococcus sp. HMSC077D08. The sequence goes on from NZ_KV834828.1 coordinate 75,194, forward strand.
TTTAACTTCAGGATATTTAAACAGACCCGAACTATCGGCGGAAAAATTTATTGAAAACCCGTTTGGTCCAGGACAACTTTATCGAAGTGGTGATTTAGCACGATTGATGCCTGATGGGCAAATTGAATTTCTTGGTAGAATAGACAAGCAAGTTAAAGTACATGGCTATCGCATTGAACTAGGTGAAATTGAAAATATCATTAATTCAGTAGATACTGTGACAGATAGCGTTGTTATTTTAGCTAAACAGGGTGAGCGTGAAGTGCTGCATGCTTATTATGTTGGAAGTCAAGAAGACGAAAATCATATTTCACAACATTTAAATCAATATTTGCCTAAATACATGATTCCTAAGACATTAACAGCTATTAGCGAAATACCATTAACAGGAAATGATAAGGTGGATGAGTCAAAATTACCTGTACCTAATGTACACAAAAATAAATTTGTTGCACCACGTAATAATATCGAACGAGAAATAGAACAAATCGTTAGCGGAGTGTTGGACGTATCATCTATGAGTATAGATGATGACTTCTTTGAAATGGGTGGTACATCACTAGATGCAATGGTGGTAGTATCAAAACTAAAATCAAATGGCATACACATTACAATGCAAGATGTATATCAATTTAAAACTGTTCGTTATATAGCTAATCACACAGAAACACGCCAAGCACTACCAGAAGTAGTATTACCAGATCATCTACCACAATTACAATCATTAGTTGAACGACGATATCAACTAAAACCACAACACCTAGCGCAATCATCTTTAGGTCATGTATTGCTAACTGGTGCAACGGGGTTCCTAGGCGCATATTTAATTGATGAAATGCAAGATAATGCTGATCAAATTACATGTATTGTCAGAGGTCATGATATCAATCAAGCTAAGACTAACTTGGAAAATAATTTAAATTGTTATTTTGATATGGCTCATGTGGATAAATTAATGAAGCATATTGATATTGTTTTAGCTGATTTATCAGAACTTGATCACCTCATTATCGATTCGGCCATTGATACAATTATTCATGCCGGAGCACGTACAGATCACTTTGGTGATGATGAAACATTTTTTGATGTCAATGTAAGAAGTACACAAGCATTAATTGATTTAGCTAAGGATAAAAAAGCGAAATTAATCTATATATCAACGATAAGTGTAGGTACGGTGTTTGAAGCACATCAAGACGATATTTCATTTTCTGAAAAAGATTTATATAAAGGCCAGTTATTTACATCACCATACACTAAAAGTAAGTTTTATAGCGAGATTAAAGTGTTAGAAGCGGTTAATGAAGGTCTAGTAGCTCAGATTATAAGATTAGGAAATCTGACAAGTGCTTCTACCGGACCATTAAATATGAAAAATTTAACAACTAATCGTTTTAGTATTGTCATGCATGATTTATTAAAAATGCCGTTTATAGGAGAAAGTATATCGAAAGCTAAAGTTGAATTTTCATTTATCGATGTCACAGCGCGCCATATTATTAAATTGGCAAGATCCAATGCAATACCTATTATTTATCATGTATACGCACCACGTTCAATAACTATGAAACAAGTAATTGACAATGCCAAAGGGTCAGAAATGACTGTAGTAAGTGATAGTGAGTTTGAACAGAAATTACATGAATTAGGTATGCATGAATTGATTGGTCTTAATAGTAATGGAGATAATCAAATTTCAGGTGTGACAGATTCAAATATGACTCAAACAGTAATGAAAGAATTACAAGGTGAATGGCCACATCTTTCTTGCCAATGGTTGCAACAATGGTACCACTTATTGTTTGAAAAATTTGATGCCAACTAGAGGTGAATCATGTATTTGTATGTGACTAAGGTAACAGAAACTTTAGAGGAAGTAGAATTGCTTTTGAATAGAAGTTCTCGTCAGTTGAAAAAGCCAGAACGAATACACTATAAATTTTTAAAGGATCGACTTATGCACCAATTAGGTGATGTATTGATTCAGTATGCTATTGAACAATGTGCTGGATTAACTCCTAAAGAATGGAGGTATCACATCACAACTATGGGTAAAGTTGAGATACGAAGTTCTTGTCATATATACGTGAGTCTTTCGTATAGTTATCCTTATATCGTTTGTATAATAGATAATCAGCCTATTGGTATTGATATCGAAGAAATGAAAGACTTAGATTATAAATATTTGGCGAAGAATTTTACAACAAATGAATTTAACCAAGTGACTACACTTAAAGATTTTTATGAAATTTGGACTAAGAAAGAAAGTTATACCAAACTCATTGGTGAGGGATTAATGAATGGTTTAGACCGCTATGATGTGACACAAAATTTAAGATTTTTAAAAAAACAGGTCCAATTTACCTCAGTGGATTATTTTAAAAGGCTCATTCAAATATGTCATATGAGTAAACATAGTTTGAACTTTGAAGTGGTGCCGCTCACACAATTATTATAATGGTGTAAATTTATAAAAGACGCTTAAGCGATATGAAAATCGTTTGAGTGTCTTTTTAAACTTTAAAGGTTGTACGATTGACTAATTGCTATCGAGATAGTGCATATGTGTGTATTTAAAAGTTTAAATTTAACTACATATTTTATTGTTGTTTATATAGTTGTAAAAAGAAATTAATAATAGATTAATATTCATTGTGTAAAATTGGTGTTGTTCTCATAAATTGTCAAATCATTCAGCTAAGAGAGAGGAGTTTATTGATGAAGGCCTGGATTCAAAGAATTTTAGAAATTATCCCGCGCGAAATTATTAATCTTTTCATTTAAGTCACGGTTATAAATGATATAAAAAAGATAGAGGTGCTTTAAACATGAAAAATAAAAAGAATTCATATAGCATTCGAAAGTTAAGTGTTGGTGCGTCTTCAATCATTGTTGCATCGATGTTATTTATTGGCGAAGGCTCAGTACATGCTGCTGAATCCAATCATCTTGAAAATCAAGAACAATCAGAAGTAAGTGCATCACATTCTATTGAGCTGCAACACAAAGATCAAGAAATTCAACAACCTGAGAATAAAGATAATAAAAATTACCATTCAGAAACAATTGATAAAAATGCAACAATACATAACAATGACTACTCATATCATGAGACACCTAGTACTGACGTTAAATCTAATGAAGGCAAACAAATTGATAGTCAATCCAATCAACCTCAGACATCCATGACAAAGAATGACCAACAAAATCCTAAAAAAGTTGCGGAACATACAACGAAAGGTATAAATGAAAAAAAAGAAGAAACTAGAAAAAATGAAAATGCAAAAAGCCTAGTAAAACCCCAACAAGATGATAAAACAACTTCTGAACAAACAAAAATGAAAGAATCACGTGAACAGGAGATTACAAACGAGCAAAAGCAGTTACAAAGTAAAGATGTAAAAAATGTTCAACAGGAAAATCAAAATATAGACCAAGAAAAATCTCAAGAAAAAATTAACCTCCAACAATCGAGCATCGAAAAGGCTCAAAAATCTTCAAGAATAGATGGAAAATTAGATCATCAATACAATAAAGATGCAATGCAATCGAATGAGGATACTGCATCTGAGAACGTTTCAGAGCAACATATAACAGCAAAAGATGAAGGTGTTACTCGAAATAATCGTGGAGATGAACGTTTAAATCAAGAAAAGTCAACAACATCATCAGATAAAGAACTTAAAGTGGATGACATAGACAAAGATCTTTCCACAAAAGAATCTCCTGAAAATGAAAAAGATGATTCTAGAAAAGGGATCAAGGCACTCACTAAAAATTCTCAGGCAACAACAAGAAATACTGCGACAACAGAGGCATCCAAAGAATTGAAGGATCAAACAAATAAAGTAGCATCACAAAAAGAATATAAAAATCACGATCCTATTATTCTTGTACATGGATTTAATGGTTATGCATCAGGAACTGGTCCCATTACAGGAAAAGGTAACTATTGGGGTGGTGACCGTCTCAAAATTATTCAAGATTATAGAGCTAAAGGTTATAACGTGATGGAAGCAAGTGTAAGTGCATTTGGCAGTAATTATGATAGAGCTGTAGAATTGTACTATTACATTAAAGGTGGACGTGTAGACTATGGTGCGGCACATGCTGCAAAATATGGACACGAGCGTTACGGAAAAACATACGCCGGTGCTTATAAGGATTGGAAGCCTGGTCAAAAAATTCATCTCATTGGCCATAGTATGGGTGGTCAAACAATTCGTTATCTTGAAGAGTTATTACGTCATGGTAGTCCAGAAGAGGTAGAATACCAAAAACAACATGGTGGTGACATTTCTCCGTTATATAAAGGTGGGCAAGATAATATGATATCGTCTATTACTACTATTGCCACACCACATAATGGCACCCATGCTGCAGATTTATTAGGTAATGAAGAAATCATTAGACAAGTAGCATATGACTATGCAAGGTCAAAAGGTAATAAATTATCTCATGTTGATGTTGGTTTAAGTCAATGGGGACTTAAACAAAGAGAAGACGAAACATTAGTTCAATATATTCAACGTGTGAAACAAAGTAAATTATGGACAACAAAAGATAATGGATTCTATGATTTAACTACTGAGGGTACAGATATCTTAAATCAAAAAACATCTTTAAACCCCAATATTGTTTACAAAACATATCAGGGTGAATCTACAAGACCAGGTCCAAATGGTACTCAAAAAGCAGATGTCAATATGAACATAGGCTATACATTAACTGCAAATACGATTGGTAAAGTAAAAGACAAAGCGTGGAGAGAAAACGATGGACTTGTGTCTGTCATCTCTGGGCAATATCCATTGAACCAAGCGCATACGTCTGCGACAGATCAAGTTCAAAAAGGAGTATGGCAAGTGACACCAGTTAAACATAATTGGGACCATGGTGACTTCGTTGGTACAGATACATCAGAAGTTCGTATCTCTAAAGAAGAATTAGAAGATTTCTGGGACAACATGTTTGAAGATATGGTACGTAATGAAAAAGTGACAGATAAACAATAATTAAATAAAGAAAAATCAAAGGCACCTTATCCGGTCGATAGAAATTGTGAGCGGATAGGGTGTTTTATTTATATATGTATTTCTAGAATCAATGATTATATTTAAATTGCTATGATTAGTGAAGTTATTGATATAGATAATTTAAGCAATATGATGATATTTATTTATACTTGACTTGAATATCAAATCATAACCATTCATAAGTAAATGTTAATAAAATTATGTTGAAACGCTTTCATATAGGCATTATAATTAGTCTAGTTATAGAAAAAGGAATGATACGAATGAAAGCAAATAAGTATTTAATCTTTATTTTGGGAGCACTTGGTGGCTTATTATATGGTTATGATAATGGTGTGATTTCCGGTGCTTTATTATTTATACATAAAGACATACCTCTCAATAGTACAACTGAGGGTATCGTTGTGTCTTCAATGTTAATTGGCGCAATAGTCGGTGCAGGAAGCAGTGGCCCACTTGCCGATAAATTAGGTCGTCGACGTCTAGTAATGCTTATCGCTATTGTATTTATTATTGGGGCACTGATTCTTGCTGCATCAACCAATTTAGCATTATTAATTATTGGACGTTTAATTATTGGTTTAGCAGTGGGTGGTTCGATGTCTACAGTACCTGTTTATTTAAGTGAAATGGCGCCGACAGAATATCGTGGTTCACTAGGTTCACTTAATCAACTAATGATTACAATTGGTATTTTAGCAGCATATTTAGTCAACTATGCATTTGCGGATATTGAGGGTTGGCGTTGGATGCTTGGATTAGCAGTTGTTCCATCGGTTATTTTACTCGTGGGTATTTATTTTATGCCTGAGAGTCCAAGATGGTTACTTGAAAATAGAAACGAAGAAGCCGCTCGTCAAGTGATGAAGATTACCTATGACGATAGCGAAATTGATAAAGAACTTAAAGAAATGAAAGAAATTAACGCTATCTCTGAATCAACATGGACAGTCATTAAATCACCATGGTTAGGTAGAATATTAATTGTAGGTTGTATATTTGCTATTTTCCAACAATTTATTGGTATCAATGCGGTCATTTTCTATTCATCTTCAATCTTTGCTAAGGCTGGACTGGGTGAAGCGGCGTCTATATTAGGTTCAGTTGGTATAGGAACTATTAATGTTCTTGTAACAATAGTTGCCATTTTTGTAGTAGATAAGATTGATCGTAAAAAATTACTTGTTGGTGGTAATATTGGTATGATTGCCTCATTATTAATTATGGCAATCTTAATTTGGACAATTGGAATCGCTTCATCAGCGTGGATTATTATTGTTTGTTTATCATTATTTATCGTATTCTTCGGGATTTCTTGGGGACCTGTTCTATGGGTTATGCTACCTGAATTATTCCCAATGCGCGCACGTGGCGCTGCTACTGGTATTTCAGCGCTTGTGCTAAATATTGGAACGCTTATCGTGTCATTATTCTTCCCAATATTAAGTGATGCATTAAGTACAGAATGGGTATTCTTAATTTTTGCGTTCATAGGTGTTTTAGCGATGATTTTCGTAATTAAATTCTTACCAGAAACACGCGGACGTAGTTTAGAAGAAATAGAATATGAATTACGTGAACGTACAGGCGCAAGAACTGAATAATTACAATGTGAAGTACTTCAAATTTTCAATGTATAGTTGAAAATTTGGAGTATTTTTTAGTTCAAATATTTTTGTAGGAATGTCAACGTTTAGTACACTTGATAATAAGCACAAGAATAAAAGTAATGATATATGAACGTTGGAGGTTGAAAATATGAAAAGTGCCCAAGCACTTGAACAGATTTTAACATCGTTAGACGGTCAAAAGTACGGTGCGTATAAGCAAATAAAAGACCTATACGAATTTAATTTATTTAAACTACGTATTGATCATATTCAAGCTGATCCATTTGCGCCACCATCTAAGATGAGTGTCGTTATAGATCGCCAACAAGCAAAATTTCCTGATTCTTTATTAAATTCTGAACTGAAACAACGTGCTGTGAGTGATTACTTAGCACGCGTGTTTCATAAGCAGATTCAATCAATAGCTGCCCAAGATAAAAAAGTAAGTAAAATTCAAATTGATAGTTGTGGCCAAGAAATCTTAGAGCGTACCGCAGTAGTAATTAAGAATCATCAAATTGAGGCACGTATTGAAGTTGGATTACCAGCACGAGGACGTACCATATTAGGTAGAATAGCAAAACATACACTTATTAATGTATTGCCTCAAATAGTAGAACATGCCTTATGTTATCGCAATATTAATGGTTCACAATTGCAACAACAAGTTGAATTAATGATGGATCAAGAGGAGATTAGACAACAGTTAGTAAAACGTGACCTTGTTGCATTTGTAGCAAATGGTGCTATTTTACCAAGAAAAAGTGGTGTTTCAGATCTACCTATGAATAACGCTATTGAATTTAAAAGTCCCAAACAATATGAGATTGTAATGAAACTATCGAGTGGCAAAGTTATTAAGGGTATGGGTATTCCCAAAGGCATTACATTAATAGTTGGAGGCGGTTATCATGGTAAATCAACATTACTTGAAGCGTTAGAACGAGGTGTATATAATCATATTGCTGGTGATGGTAGAGAATATGTGATTACAAATCAAGATGCAATGAAAATTCGTGCTGAAGACGGAAGAAGTATTCAAAATGTTAATATCCAGCCATTTATTGATCATTTGCCAGGTGAAAAAGATACTACACATTTTTCAACTGAAAATGCGAGTGGTAGTACGTCTCAAGCTGCAAATGTCATGGAAGCTTTAGAATCACAAGCGTCATTGTTACTCATTGATGAAGATACATCTGCAACGAATTTCATGATTCGTGATGGTCGTATGCAACGTTTAATTGCTCCCGAAAAAGAGCCGATTACACCCTTTTCTAATAAGGTAAAAGCATTATATGACGACCATAACGTGTCGACTATTCTAATCGTTGGAGGTTCGGGAGATTATTTTGACGTGGCAGATCAAGTATTGATGATGGATGAATATGTGTTGAAAGATGTTACGCAACATGCTAAAGACATTGCGCAGTCAGACGGTTATCAAAGAAAGGTTTCTTCTCACAATCAGTTCGGTCACATTCCATCAAGAATTCCGTTGAGAGCGAGTTTTAATCAAAAAGGGAAACGTGATCGCTTTAAAGCTAAAGAATTGAATGTAGTAACGTATGGTAAGGAAACTATTCATATTTCTGGCTTAGAACAACTTGTCGATGACAGTCAAACACAAGGTTTAGCGATGATGTTAAGTTATGTAAAAAATGAATTGCTAGATGACAAAAGTACGATTGTAGAATTGACCAATTGTTTGTATCAACGGATTGAGAAACACGGATTAGATGTTATATCAAATCATCATGGGCATCCTGGTCATTTAGCGCTACCTAGAAAGCAGGAGTTTATTGCGACACTTAATCGATATCGTAGATTAAAAATAAAGCAAAGGGAATAAATATATGCCCATTTTAAATATTTATTATAAAAGTATCTCAGAGTTTGCGTCGATGTGTTGAACTTTGAGACTGAAAATAAAGGGGAGTATGAAGATGAAGTCTTCAGTTCGATTGTTGAATCACATCATAAAGATAATGAATTTACAACAATCATTAATTATAAGAGATGAACAATGGAATCAGTCTTATGAGGCATACAATTTTAATATTAATGGCTACGTATTTAAAAGTAGGTTAGCTAAAAAAACAACAAAGAAAAAAGGATATTTTTTATCGCTTTGGGAAAAAGATAAAACAAAGAAAAATCGTGCATTTGACTACGAGTCATTTCCTGGGAAATTAATTGTACACGTGATAGATGATTCTCAAGTAGGTCAGTTTATTTTTCCAAAACATGTACTTTTTCATAAAGGTATTTTAAGACATCATGAATCTAAAGGGAAAATGGCTTTTCGAGTGTATCCTACTTGGGAGAAAGATTTAAATCGTGTCGCTCAAAAGACACAAGCGTGGCAAAAACAATACTTTATAGATATGTCTCAAACAATTGATGTACCAAGTATTAAACGTGCTTATTTTAATGAAGATTGATTATAAAATCAAAAGCTGTGCGCAAACAGATATGTGTAAATATTACTGTTTTATTAGTAGACTTGATTACATAACTGTTAATGAGTTGGAATGAGTCTCATTTTTTAATCGCTTATATTGAGGGAGGGTTAATGGTGTCTTCGGAGTATAAAAAAGGAATATTTTTAGCTTTAGGTGCTTATATTTTATGGGGGATTTTACCCATTTATTGGCGTTTAATTGATGAAATAGGCGCTTTTGAAATTTTGGCATTCCGAATTATTTTTTCAGTGATATTTATGATTTTTGTGCTCATTATAGGAAAAAATCAACGGAACGCTTTTTTTAGAGATGTTAATCAGTTGGTATCGCATCCCGTACAACTTATTGCCATCATAGTTGCAGGGTATGTTATTACTGTGAATTGGGGGACATTTATTTGGGCAGTATCTAATGGTCACGTGCTACAATCTAGCCTAGGTTACTACATTAACCCACTAGTGAGTATCGTCTTGGCGCTTATATTTTTAAAAGAGAGATTTAATAAATTCGAATGGTTAGCCATCATCTTTGCATTAGTAGGCGTACTTTATATGACAATAAAAATCGGTGAATTTCCATTTATTTCACTTCTGTTAGCATTTTCTTTTGGTATTTATGGTTTACTAAAAAAGATTGTGCATATCGATGCGATAAGTAGCATCACTATTGAATGTATTGTTACTGCACCAGCAGGTTTAATCTATGTTATTTACCTATGGCAGCAACAACACATGACATTTGGATTAAATATATCATCATTTTGGCTACTATTTTCAGGTGCAATTACAGCAATACCATTGATTCTGTTCTCAGCAGGTGCTAAGCGAATTCCATTATCGTTAACTGGCTTCATTCAATATGTAGGGCCGACAATCATGTTTATCTTAGGTATCTTTGTCTTTAAAGAGCCATTTAACACTGATCAATTGATTACCTTTATTTTTATATGGATAGGTATTGTGTTATATAGTATTTCTCAATATGTTCAAATTAAGAAAAACCCAGTTGTAAAATAAATATACCTTCACTTTATTTAATGTGCATTCTCTAAATTAGATATTGATTCTAACTATTGATGTGTACATCAACGTTTAAATAGAGTGAAGGTGTATTTTTTATTTTGTATATCGACTGAATAGTAGTTGATTTGTAAAATATAAAGTTGGGTTAATCGTGTCTTTAATATCATTGACTTCTTTAAGCCACAACTGTAAATCATTGTAGTAGTCGGAACTCATAGACAAATCGTTTGTAAAACATTTAGCTGTTGCTTCAATTGTATCTTTGTTTAATTGGTTAGAGATATCAGTTCGAGTATACATTGAGTAAATTTCAATTGCACTTGCTAAATGATGATTGATGTAATGAATGGCCTTTTGAATGACTTTCAGAAACTTTCTAAGTTTGATCTCACTCGTATTTAATACTTCAGGCGTAGTAATGAAAATGAGTTGACAAAAATCAGGTACATTATAATTTTTTAGTGGAAAATAATCTACATTTAGTCCTTGATTTTTAGCTTCAAGAATTTCAAAATTTTCGAAAATAAGTGTAGCAGCATCAGCTTTATCAGTTAAAAGTGCATCAGTATGATAAAAGCTATGATTAACTGGTGTGATGTCACCCTCTTTATATGTGCCACCATCTGCTTCAATCATCGTTTTAGCCATGGCAATACCACCTGGACCGGGAGCGCCAGGATATTGAAGTCGCTTACCGATTAAATCTTTGGGGCGAGCGATATTTTTATCTTTGTTATACATAATACCGCCGTTAGTGTGAAGATATCTCGCAAACCCGATGACGTTTTGTTCTTTAGCTCTATCTTGAACCAGATGAATAGGTTCAGTAATCGCGATATCCATTGAACCATTTTCAATCTCGTCTAATGCATCAAAGTGCTCTTTTGGTTCAATCATCTCAATTTCTAATGATTCTTCTTTAAACCATCCTTTTTCAATACCTATGATTAATGGCATATGATCAGGATTTAAAAACCATTCTAAACCTACTGTTAATTTATCCATAAAAAATTCCTCCATCCATTTAATTATTGCGTAAAAAAGTGAATGAAGAAACAGTTATCAATATTGCTCACTTTCCTACGCTGGTGCTAACCAACAGGTTCAAGGGTTGAAAGTAGACTTTCTCTCAGCAAATTGAATTGCACCCCTAGTGATACTGGTTAATCTATGTACAGAATAACATAGTTGAATTGAGTAAAAAGTAAAATGAATATAGCAAATATTAATCATGGGAGTATGATGCAAAAAAATAAGCTAACGTTTCAAACGTTAGCTTACAATATGTTTGATGAACGAAAGTTTAATTAAAATTCTAACTTTACATCATACCAATGAGTTTCATCCATAGTGAACCTAATCCGATCCAAATAATAAAATAGACTATACCAAGTACAATATTCATAGTCCACCAGCGCTTTTGTGTAACATAGCCAGCTGCGTATAATATAGGTGCTGGTCCACTACTATAGTGTGTTGTTGATGCCAGTAAGTTACCAAAGAACCCTAACATTAATGCACTGAATAATGGCGGTGCACCCGAAGCGACTGCAACACCGAGTAACGCGGCGTACATGGCGCTGACATGTGCTGTTGCACTTGCGAATAAATAATGTGAGTAGAAATAAAACAAGGTGAGTAAAACTAAAACGATAGGCCAACTAAAGCCATTCAAACCTTGAGCAATGAGTTTGCTTAACCAAGGGATAAAGCCTAACTTGTTTAATTGTTCTGCCATTAATACAAGAACTGAGAACCAAACGAGTGTATTCCATGCGCCTGTTTCATTTAAAATATCTGACCATGCTAATACACCTGTTAATAATAACAATGCTAAAGCAATAAATGCGGTGAGCGTGGCATCAACATTAATGAAGCTTCCTAATACCCACAAAGCCAATGCAATGATAAAGATACCAACCATCACTTTTTCGGCTATAGACATATGTCCCATTTTTTCTAGTTGTTCAGTAGCCCATTTTTTAGCGTTAGGCGTTTCTTTAACAGTTGGTGGGTATAATTTATAAATAATGAAAGGGACAACGATGAGAGAAATTAATCCGGGTATAATAGCAGCAACAAACCAATTCATCCATGTCATTTGAACGTGTGCCGTTTTTTCAGCCAAACTTTGCGCTATAGGGTTACCGGCCATAGCTGTTAAAAACATAGCCGAAGTAATTAAATTACCTTGGAACTCAGTAAAGATTAAAAATGCACCCATTTTTCTCTCAGAGCCATCTTTCGGCGATGAACCAAATGACTCTGACAAGGACTTAATGATTGGAAACATAATACCACCAGCACGTGCTGTATTACTTGGAGTAGCAGGAGCTAAGATAAGATCAACACCAACAAGTGAATAAGCCAAACCAAGCGTTTTCTTTCCAAATAATTTAACGAATTGTAGAGCAATACGTCGACCTAGCCCTGTTTTTACAAATCCTCTTGAAATGAAAAAGGCCATTGCAATAAGCCAAATACTACTATTACCGAAGCCTTGAACGGCAGTTTTTGTATCAACAATTCCAACCAAAATCATGATTGTAAACCCAATGATTGATACGGCACCTATAGTCATAGGTTGAGTAATACAAGCAATGATGGTTGACACAAAAATAGCAAACATATACCAGGCTTGATCATTTAAGGCATCTGGTTTAATAGGTGTCAATGCCCAGATAATTAAACCAACGACAATAGGTAGAATAAACTTACGATATTTAACAGTACTTCCCACGACACCATCTTCCTTTATCTAAAATCTTTTTTACATTTTAATCATAGTCTTATCACACGCTGATGTACAGGTCTTTTTATAATTATACAATCTTTAAACATCATTACTTTTTTAAATCAGTTTAAGAGTTAGATAAACAGTAATTTATAAAGTATTAATAATTAATAACATACAATTGTTTGAAAACTCAAAATACTTGAAGTAGAATGGAATTGAAGGAATAAGAAAGCGCTTACAAATGTAAAATTTCTTATTCCTCATGCAAATGAAATTGGGATGGCACAACGTACTATTGGTGAAAGGAGGCATTTATTATATGAGTAAATCATATGACTTAATCGTAATAGGAGCTGGACCTGGTGGCTATGTAGCTGCAATACGTGGTGCACAACTTGGTAAAAATGTTGCAGTCATTGAAAAAAATAATGCTGGAGGCACGTGCTTAAATGTAGGTTGCATCCCCTCTAAAACGTTGTTAGAACACGGCGAGAAAGCACACAGCATACGAGTTGCAAACGATTGGGGAATCACAACGAAAGATTTAAAAATTGATTTCACTCAATTTGTTCAACGTAAAAAGAAAGTTGTACAAACACTTACGGGTGGCGTGAAGCAGTTGTTAAAGAAAAATAAAGTTGCTTATATTGAAGGGGAAGCACGAATTTCTAAAAACTTAAAAGTGGACGTTAACAATGAAACGTATCAAGCGAAAGATATCATTTTAGCAACTGGCAGTCAGCCGTTCATTCCACCAATTGATGGGTTAGATCAAGTCAATTATGAAACAACCGATACATTTTTCGATTTAGAGAAGCTACCAAAACAGTTAGCGGTTATCGGTGGGGGTGTGATTGCAACAGAACTCGCATCCTCAATGGCTGATCTTGGAGTTAGAGTTACGATAATAGAAGTTGCAGATGACATTTTATTAACTGAAATCAACGAAACTAGAGAAATGTTAAAAGCACATTTAGATAATCAAGGTATTAAGATACTGACGAAAGCAAAGATAAAACAAGTTAAGGAATCGAAAATAATATTAGATGGGCAAGATGATGTTAGCTTTGATACCCTTCTTGTTGCAACAGGTAGACAACCGAATACGCAAGTTGCAAAGGATTTAAATTTGGAAATGGATGGTAAATTCTTTAAAGTCAATGAACATTATGAAACGAGTCAAAAACATATCTATGCTATAGGAGATTTAATTAAAGGATATCAACTTGCACATGCAGCAAGTGCGCATGGCATTCATGTTGTCGAAACAATAATGAACAAACAGCCGTCACTTGTGCGTCAAGAAGATATTACGCGTTGTATATACACAAGACTTGAAGCAGCATCAGTTGGGTTATCAGAAGCGCAAGCTAAAGAGGCTGGTTATGATGTGAAAGTGACTCAATCAGCATTTCAAGGGAATGCAAAGGCGTTAATCAAAGGAGAAAATGAAGGATTTATTAAACTTGTCGTTGATAAAAAGTATGGAGAGGTTCTTGGTGCTTTTATTGTAGGACCACATGCTACAGATATCATTGGAGAACTTTTAAGTGTCAAAGCATCAGAGGGTACGATTCATGAACTTTCTCAAATTATTCAACCACACCCGGCTTTATTAGAAGCAATAGGTGAGAGTGCAGATGCATTTTTTGATTCTGCAATTCATATGTAGTTTTAAACTTTATGACCTATGAAAGATAGGAGGAATTGACAATGAAAATGGAAAAAGAACAAGCACGTTGGATTTATAAAACGATGAACGAAATTCGATTTTTTGAAGAAAAGGTACACAAAATTTTTAGTGATGGTAGAATCCCAGGATTCGTACACTTATATGTAGGTGAAGAAGCCGTTGCAACAGGTGTTATGTCTCAATTAAGTGATGATGACTATATTACAAGTACACACCGTGGTCATGGTCATGCGATTGCAAAAGGATGCGATTTAAATGGTATGATGGCAGAAATTATGGGCAAGCGTGACGGATTAGGTCACGGTAAAGGTGGCTCAATGCATGTTGCAGAAATTGACAAAGGAATGCTCGGTGCGAATGGTATTGTCAGTGGTGGTTTTGGGTTAGCAATTGGCGCAAGTATTTCAATCATCAATCAAGGTAAAGATAATGTTGCGGTATGTTTCTTTGGTGATGGTGCTGCAAATGAAGGTAATTTCCATGAAGGACTTAATTTTGCTTCAATTTTAGATTTACCTGTTCTTTTTATATGTGAAAATAACCAATTTGCTGAAGGAACAACACACGACTACGCAAGTGCTTCTGAAACAATTGCAGAGCGTGCTGCGGCTTATAATATGCCGGGTGTACGTGTTGATGGCATGGATGTTGTGGAAGTATATAAAGCAACACAAGAGGCTGTAGAACGCGCTAAAAAAGGTGAAGGACCAACGTTAATTGAATGTGATACGTATCGTAAATATGGACATTTTGAAGGTGATGAGCAAAAAGTAAAATCACCAGATGATCGTAATGCAGATAAAAATGCGACAGTTGAATTTAGAAAAAGAGCAATTGAAGAAAATTGGCTCACTGAAAAAGAAGCAGATGAAATAGAAAAAGCAGCTGAGCAAGCGGTAGAAGATGCTGTGAAATTTGCTGAAGAAAGCGAATTACCAGATGAGGATTCATTATACAAAGATGTTTTTGCTTAAATCAGAAGGTTGGAATATTTATTAAAAGATATAAGAACAAATGACCTAACCACATAAGGAGGTTTTTACGATGAGTGAAGAACGCAAGTTAACATTTATGGGTGCTATTAATGAAGCCATTGACCAATCTATGGAAAAAGATGAGGATGTCATTTTAATTGGTACTGATGTCTCAGGTGGTGCAAAGGTAGACCACATCAAAGATGATGATACATTCGGTGGTGTATTTGGTGTTACAAAAGGACTCGCAAAAAAATATAGTCGTAAACGTGTAATCGATACACCGATTGCTGAGCACATTACATTGAGCACGGCAGTAGGAGCTGCTGCGACGGGGCTACGTCCAATTGCTGAACTCATGTTCAACGACTTTATCGGATTTGGTTTAGATCCCATTTTAAATCAAGGTGCAAAAATGAGATATATGTTTGGTGGAAAAGCCAAAATCCCACTAGTTGTACGTACTGTTCATGGAGCAGGGGCAAGCGCTGCTGCACAGCACTCTCAGTCTTTATATAATATGTTTGCAGCAATTCCAGGAGTTAAAGTTGTTGTTCCATCTAATCCATATGATGCGAAAGGTCTATTGATGTCAGCTATTCAAGAGGACAATCTTGTTGTCTTTTCAGAAGATAAAACATTATTAGGACAAAAAGGTAATGTTCCTGAAGAACCTTATACTATAGAAATTGGTAAAGCCAATGTGACGCGTGAAGGTGACGATTTAACAATTGTGGCTATTGGCAAAATGGTAGCTGTAGCGGAAGAAACTGCTGAAAAACTTGCAGAAGATCAAGTATCAGTTGAGGTCATCGATTTACGCTCAGTGTCACCATGGGATCAAGAAACAGTTTTAGATTCTGTGAAGAAAACGGGTCGCCTAATTGTTATTGACGAATCTAATCCACAGTGTAACATTGCTGGAGATGTTGCTTCAGTGATTGGAGATGTAGGATTTGATTACTTAGATGGTCCAATTAAGAAAGTGACTGCACCAGACACTCCTGTACCATTTGCAGCGAATTTAGAGGCGGCATATATGCCGAATGCTGATAAGGTATTAAATATTGCATCTGAATTAATTGATGATTTAAAAAAGGCTAACGCATAGGAGGTGTATCACAATGAGTGAAAATATTATTATGCCAAAGCTTGGAATGACAATGAAAGAGGGAACAGTTGAAGAGTGGTTTAAATCAGAGGGTGACACCGTAAAACAAGGAGAGAGTATTGTTACAATAAGCTCTGAAAAATTAACCAACGATGTTGAAGCGCCGGCGAGTGGGACATTGTTAGAAATTAAAGTGCAAGCCGGAGAAGATGCAGAAGTTAAAGCGGTATTAGGTGTAATTGGAGAAGAAGGGGAAGCTATTGATAAAGATGAAGATGATTTAGCATCAGAAAAAGTAAAAGAAGACAACGAGCATGAAAAAGAAACGCAAGAAGTTAAAGATACATCACAACAATCTTCCGATAATGAAGATAATTCGCCTAAAAGCGCATCACGAGAAAGAATCTTTATCTCACCGCTCGCACGTAATATGGCTGAGGATAAAGGATTAGACATTAACAAGATAAAAGGCACGGGCGGTAATCATCGTATTACAAAACTAGATATTCAACGTGTTGAAGCAAATGGATACGACTATGCTAGTGATACGACATCTAATGAAGATACAAGTTGTGTTCCAACACAGACTGTGGATACAAGTGCGATTGGTGAAGGATTGAATCCTATGCGTCAACGTATTGCTCAAAATATGAGACAAAGTCTTAATAATACTGCTCAATTAACATTACATCGTAAGGTTGATGCGGATCGCTTGCTAGATTTCAAAGACAGATTAGCTACGGAACTTAAACAAGCAGATCAAGATGTTAAATTAACTGTTACTGCATTATTAGCTAAAGCAGTAGTCCTTGCACTTAAAGAATATGGAGCAATGAATGCACGTTATGAACAAGGCGAATTAACTGAGTATGAAGATGTCCATTTAGGAATCGCAACGTCTCTAGACGAAGGCCTTATGGTGCCAGTGATTAATCATGCAGATACAAAAAGTATTGGTACTTTAGCCCATGAAATTAAATCATCGGCTGAAGCTATTCGTGAAGGAAACACAGGAGCAGTGCAATTAGAGGGAGCAACATTTACAATCACTAATATGGGTGCTAGTGGTATAGAATACTTTACACCAATTTTAAATTTAGGTGAAACAGGTATTCTAGGCGTTGGTGCTTTAACTAAAGAAGTCGTGCTAGAAGCGGATAACATTAAACAAGTTTCAAAAATTCCTTTAAGTCTGACATTTGATCATCAAATTTTAGATGGTGCAGGTGCGGCCGATTTTCTTAAAGTACTAGCTAAATATATCGAAAACCCTTATTTATTGATGTTATAGGTAGTGACAATGAATGGGCTAACAACATTGAACAATTTTGTTAGCCCGCTTTCATTTAATTTCAAAATAAAGATTGATAGAGCACTGATAAAAATCATTAAGAGATTTTTTACCTATTAATAGATAGTTGTAATATTTAATGAAATATTATATGTTGAGTGTAGCAATACATTATTATTTTATATTAGGAGTGTGATACATTATGAAAGGGTTTGCAAAAGCATTTGTCGTAAGTGGTATTACTTTAGGTGCAATTTTAGGTTTAAATGTAACAGAGCATAATGGTGTATCTAATGAAGCAAAGGCACAAACAGCACACAGTTACTGGTATAAATATAATGGTTATACTGCATCGGGTGGCGACTTTGTACTTAGCAATTCATTTTATCAAGGTTTAAAAGCTGGAAACGTTACATTTAATGGTATTAAGGTAAATCAAAAATATGAATCTAAGACTGCTACTAAAAAAATATACGATCAGACATTTCAACAAATTAACGGAAATAAAGCAAACAACGTACAATTTAAAATTGCTTCCAGAACTGTTACTTTAGATCAAATTAAACAAAAGTATGGAAAAAATTATAATTATCAGCCGCCATTATCTAAAAACAAAACAAGTAAGACAGATGGCTTGTACGGTTATCAAGTTGGAAAAGGAAACATCGTTTTTCACGTTAAAGATGGGTATGTTACAAGTGCTACATTGTCATAAATGATTATATATAGCAAATTAAAAAAGAGAATATTATTTTAAAACATAGATAAACGGGAGTGGGACAACGAATTCAATATGAATTCTGTCCCGCTCCCGTTGTGTCATAGTTCAAAAGAATAATAAAGAAAGTGAATAATAGCGCTACTCAATTAAAGCTGCTTTACTGATTTTCTTGTTCATCCTGTTTTTCACGCTCTTCTAATGAAATAGAGTAATCTTTTTCATCATCAATTGATGTCATTTTAAAATGATGGATGGGTTCTCTTTTTAAAGCCCTCATGAGTGAGAATATCATTAGTAATAAAATGATAGAGAATGGTAGACCAGTAATGACTGATGCAGTTTGTAAACTTTTAAGACCACCTGCAATTGTCATAGCAACTGAAATCGCCCCAATAAGTAGACCCCATAAGACTTTATGTTTTAAAGATGGATTGATAGCACCACCTGTAGCCATACCTGCAACAATATGCGTAGTTGAATCAGCACTTGTTACAATAAAGATGAAAATAAGTACAATGGCTAAGGAACTAGTGACTTCCGACAATGGAAAATGTGATAATAATTCAAACAAGGCAACAGTATAATCTTTATCGACAATATGAACAAGCTTGTCGTTATGATTTAAAGCAAGCTTAATAGCTGTACCGCCAAAACCTGCAATCCATGTAAACGAAATTAGAGGAGGGATAATGAGTACACCTACGACAAATTCTCTAATTGTACGTCCTCGAGATACTCTTGCTACAAAGCCACCAATAAAAGGTGACCACGAAATTACCCAAGCCCAATAGAAAACAGTCCACTGTTGAATCCAACTATCATCTCCTGAGTATGGATTTACGCGTAAACTATATTCTATAAAATGCTGCAAATAATCAGAAATTGCTAGTGTGTATGATTCAAGAATAAACTTCAAATCACCGAAAACCAAAATAAATATGAGTAAAACCGCGCCTAATATGATATTAAAATTGCTTAACCATTTTACACCGTGATTTAAGCCAGTTAATGAAGAGCCTAAAAATATGGCTACCATCAAAATAGTAATTAAGATTTTAGTGGAATTATTATTAGGAACATCAAAAAGATGGTTTAATCCACCACCAATTTGCATAATCCCCAGACCAATGGATGTAGCAATTCCCATTACGGTTGCAATAATTGCTAATATATCAATAATATTCCTGAATGGACGTTTATAAGCTTCACCAAAAACGGGCTCCATAGCTGTTGAAATAAGCCCGTTACGTTGTTTTCTAAATTGAAAGTATGCAACGATTAATCCTGAAATTGCAAAAATTGACCATTGTGAAATCCCCCAATGGAAAAATGTATATCCCATCGCGACACGTGCTGATTCTTCAGAGTGATCTGCAATTTTTCCTGGGAAGGGTGAATGGAGATAATGCGTTAAAGGTTCGGCAACACCCCAAAAGACTATACCAACGCCAAGGCCTGCTGAAAATAACATGCCAATCCAAGATAGCATGGAAAATTCTGGTTCTTCTTCATCCGAACCAAGTTTAAAGCGCCCATATCTAGAAAAAGCTAAGAATATTAAAAATACATCCAAAACAAAGACAATGATAAGGAATAGCCAACCAAACCAATTTGTAATCCAATCGTAAATGCTTTGCGCATACATCCCAAATGCTTTAGGAAAGATACCCGCAATAAGTGTAATAACAACAATAATTAAAACAGAGATAGTATAAACAAGCGTATTGTTTATTTTTCGTTTGTTTTTCATTTTAATATTTTTATTCATCCCTTTTTAACTTGCAAAGTATTTGTTTAAAGTATACAGATAATTGGAAATATTTTCAAAAATACTTTTTGTATTTAAAATGATTTGATAAAAAAGAGATTTTGATTTAGAGAAGTCTGTTGTATATGATAAAAGTATGATATTAGAGAGATGGGTGACAAAATGTATAAATATTTAAAAAGAAATCGATTCTCAACGCAGACTTCAATTATAAAAAATGATGCTCAGCAACCTGTTGGTATGATATCGAAAGTGTATAAAAATTTTATTCAAAAATGTATTGGTTATTTGACCTTAGGTTTAAAATTAAATCAATATGAGATATGTGATGTGAATAATAATAGTGTAGCTTATATTAAGGTATCGCGATATATGGAGAAAAAACATTTTAAAGTAGAATATCGTGATTCAAAAGGTAGGCAGTGTGAAGCGTTATTTGATAAGCAAAGTAATGGTTATGAGGAGACGTATGGAATATTAAAAATTGACGGTATAATATTAAATATTCATGCTAATGAGAAACATCATACTACTATCAAAGATATAAAGCGAGATACACAAATTGCGAGTTGGAAACAAATTGGTGATTATGCTTATGCAGAAGGGAATGATAGGGTGTTTAAAGAACATCAATTACTCTATATTCTTATCATGCACGCTTTTGCTAATACATATGTGAGCAAACGTCAAACGAGCTTGATGTTCCCAGGGCCACCTGTTTAAAGTACATACAGAATGATTAGTGAACTAAGAGACTATTGGATTTCTCCTAATGCAATCTTGTTATCTTCAACGAAGTCGATAGCTTTGATTGCTTCAGTTAATCCTTTTACGATATCTTCAACGGACAATGAAGGTTGTTGAGAATGATTAATTGTTTGCTCAGGAATCAAAGGCACGTGTATAAATCCAAATAATAAGTCAGGGTAAAAATGGTCTGCCATATATCCAAGTTGATATAAGATATGATTACATACAAATGTTCCAGCGGAATTAGATAGTCTGCTAGGGAGACCAGCCTTTTGAATTGCCATTGTCATTCTTTTGATAGGTAAATTAGAAAAATAAGCGGGTGCGCCATCGTGACGTATAACTTGATCAATAGGTTGGTGTCCTTGATTATCTTTAATACGTGCGTCATCTATATTTATACCTACACGCTCAGGAGTGATTTCACTACGACCACCTGCTTGTCCGATAGCTAGAGCAACATCATAATTTTTAGATTTTAACACTTTAGCAATCACATTCGCAGAGTCATGAAATACTGTAGGAAGTATCAATCGATCAATTTTATGACAACCAATTTTAGTTTCCAGATGGCTAACAGCCTCAAGTGCAGAATTAATTTTTTCATCTCCAAATGGTTCAAATGCTGTGACTAATATTTCCATGCAGACACTCCTTAAGCAGACTTATTATGTTATTTATTTTAAAACTATCAGTGACATAAATGATATCAATATTTGCCATTTTACGTATTCTTTATGTCAAAAAACAGGGTTAAAAGTTATTATAGATATTTAAATCATATAAAATACGCCTTTATATGTGAAATGTTAAACTCACAATAAAGGCGTGTTTGAATTATGCATGTGTGTGTTCAGGCACATCTTTGAAATTGTTTAAACGACGTTGCCATTCTTCATTGCTAATATGATGACGGGCAACGTAGCGATTGCGCTCATGTTTTGCGCAATCATACGAACATGCACCTAAATATTTTTCTTCATTTTCTTCAGAAACAAGAATTTGTTTATTACATTCAGGGTTTGCACAATTAATATAACGTTCACAAGGTGTACCATCAAAATGCTCTTTGCCGATGACTGTTTTATCAATTTGATTCACATCGACACTTATACGTTCATCAAATACATACATCTTACCATCCCAATATTGCCCTTTAGTTTCAGGGTCTTTACCGTATGTAGCAATACCACCATGCAACTGACCTACGTTTTCAAATCCTTCTTTTACTAACCAACCAGAAAATTTTTCACAACGAATGCCACCTGTACAATATGTGACAATATTTTTTCCGTCGAGTTGTTCTTTATTATTACGCACCCATTCAGGTAAGTCACGGAATCGTGTTATATCAGGACGAATAGCTCCGCGAAAATGTCCTAAATCGTATTCATAATCATTTCGAGCATCTAATATAACAGTATTTTCATCTTCTAGTGCGGCTTTAAATTCTTTAGGAGAATAGTATTTACCGGTAATTTCACGTGGATTAATATCTTCTTCTAAGTCGAGTGCAACAATTTCACGTCTTGGACGCACGTGCATCTTTTTAAACGCATGACTTTCAGCTTCATCAATTTTAAAAGTTAAATCAGCAAAACGACTATCTGCATGCATATGGTCTATATATTTATCAGTATCTTCTTTAGTTCCAGATAATGTTCCATTAATGCCTTCCGTTGAAACTAGTATTCTTCCTTTTAAATGATGTTCCTTACAAAATTTCAAATGTTCGGCTGCAAAAGTTTCAGGGTCATCTATAGTTACATATTTATAATAAAGTAGTACTCTATAATCCATAAATCTGTGCTCCTCTTTAGTCAATTTTAGTTAATTTAAAAGTATTTGAAGTTATATAAAAAAATTGATAGTGATTGAAGTTTAAAAATTAGACATTTTAATATTGTATCAAAATGAGAATTACTTTCAATAAGGTAGTCTATAAATCCGTCATTTGACCGATATAAGATGTGATTGTTTTCATATATGAATAAAAGTGTAGTTGTGTAGCTATAATGACATTTAATATAAATTTTTATAAAATGAGAATAAAGTCACTGAATAAAGAGAGGGATTCAATCGATGGCAAATCAAAAATTACCAACATTAAAATATACTGGTAAATCAAAAAGTGCAGTGCCAATTGTGTCAGAAAGTGAATTACAAACGGTAACAGCAGAGCCGTGGGTGAAAATTTCAGATAAAGGGTTACAACTAGAAGGACTTAATTTTAATCGCGAAGGTCAGTTATTCTTATTAGACGTGTTTGAAGGGAATATTTTTAAAGTTAATCCTGCGACCAAGGAGGTTACAACAGAATTTCAGTCTGTTAAAGATAATCCGGCAGCGATTAAAGTACATAAAGATGGCCGTTTATTTATCTGTTATCTAGGTGATTTTAAGACAACTGGAGGCATATTTGCGACAACAGAAAATGGTGAACAAATAGAAGAAATTATTTCTGATTTAAATACAGAATATTGTATTGATGACATGGTTTTTGACAGTAAAGGCGGGTTTTATTTCACTGATTTTAGAGGGTATTCTACACAACCTTTGGGCGGTGTTTACTATGTAGATCCAGACTTTAAGAAGGTTACGCCAATTATTCAAAATATTTCTGTGGCTAATGGTATTGCTTTAAGTACGGATGAAAAAGTACTATGGGTAACCGAAACTACAACTAATCGACTTCACCGAATCACATTAGAGGATGATGGTGTGACTATTGCACCATTTGGAGCAACAGTACCATATTATTTTACAGGTCATGAAGGACCGGATTCTTGTTGTATTGATAGTGATGATAATTTATATGTGGCTATGTATGGACAAGGACGTGTATTAGTTTTCAATAAGAGAGGTTATCCTATAGGTCAAATTTTAATGCCGGGACGTGATGATGGGAAGATGTTACGTACAACACATCCACAATTCATACCTGGTACAAATCAACTTATAATTTGTACTAATGATATTGAAAACCATTCAGAAGGTGGGGCTATGCTTTATACAGTTAATGGCTTTGCTAAAGGATATGAGAGTTATCAATTTCAATAAATTCTTAAAAAAGCGTATGGAATAAGTTGTTTTGTATAAATAAAGGAAGTAGCACAAAGGTCGAATAAAACTTTATGTTCTTCACTCGCATAGCTCAATTTGAAAATTTGATACAACTCATTGTATTTTCTATTAATAAAACGATTGTCCATAAATAAATATGCCTGAGACATTGAATGTGTCCCAGGCATTTATTATATGTGTTGTTGTAATTTACTGTTAAAGATAAAAAGTTTAAGAAATTTTTCTATAACAAATCGTTTAATTCTCGATACTAAATTCTGCTGATGCTTCAAATTTCACGTTTTTACCTAACATCACGCCACCAGTTTCTAAAGCTTGGTTGAAATTAATACCATATTTTTCGCGGTTAATTGTTCCACTAACGATAAAACCAGTGACTTGTTGTCCATTCATTGGATTCTTACTTACACCATTAAATTCAACGTCAAATGTCTCTTCATGAGTTTCACCTTTAATTGTCAAATCTCCAACTACTTGATCTTCGTTGATTTCTTTAGTTACAAATGTCATTTTATCGTTGTCTTCTGTACCGAAGAAATCGTTTGATCTTAAATGATTGTCTCTGTCTTCATTTTGAGTGTCAATTGAACTTGGAATAATAGTAGCTGTTGCTTTTAGTGAAGTTAAATCATTAATATCTCCATCTAATTGAACATCAAATTGTTTAAATGTTCCTTTTACTTGAGACACCATAAGATGTTTAATTTTAAACTGAATATCACTGTGAACTTGATCAAAGTTAAATTTTGTCATTATTATAACCCCTTCTCTCTTTATTACAATAGTTATGTTTCTTGTATTTATATTCTAGATACAGTAAGATGACTTATCAATTTTTTTGCTCTTATTAAATTTACGGATTTTTAACCCCTTTTTTAGTGTGTTTATAATACTAGATTTGTTAAAAAGAAATGAAGTATACATAAAAGAATGATGATATTTTGCAATCAACAGTAAATTTATCCTCCAGAAAAAATGTTGTAAAATTTTATTTTAAAATAAAAAAGAACATGTGATTGTTAATTTGAGGTTGCTCATAGAGAGAATTATTGAAGTATAAACTAAGAATATTTCATTTAATACTGAAGTAAGATAACGTATATGTCAAAAAATAATTAAACACATATATTTTCATTTGACATTGCAATTAGAAGAAAGTAACATAACATTAAATCGTAATATTTACGATTTAAGAATGATATAGAGATGATGGTTGGATGAATATAAGATGGACACATCCGTCCCTGTCTATTTTATTTGAAGTGCAAACAAAGTGAAAATTCTTCAATACCTCATATAACACATCAATTGACCATCATCTATTATATTGTTCTTTTTATGTTTAGTTTCCTTTTATTTCTAACTCTTTTTATTTTCACTCGTCTTAGGACGGGTGTTTTTTTATAGTAGAGTGATGAAATTGTTGAAGATTCTATTCAATTATATTCTGAAATTAAATCAACTCACAGGCTTTCTCGTATCTATGATGACTTGCAACATGGAATTTTAAATAACCTTTAGTACAATGGATATATTTATATAAAGAGTGCATGGGTTAAACGACGTCTTTAAAAATGTATAATGAGATGATATTTGAGTTTGTTTTTATAAAAAGAGAGACAAGCTTATTTTTTATATAGAAACAGTGTTTATAAAAAGTGAATTGAGAAGAAATCGTGTGAATAGTTATTTTAACTCATTGAGTTTTAAAACATGGACAATTCATAAATTTTGTTGTATCGCTGATTTGTTAGATATCTACTGTGATAGATACTTAAGTCGCTAAGAAAAAAATAAAAAATCCTCCAACGAAGTTGGCTCGACTTCGTTGGAGGTATCAGGGGTAGGGGTTAATTTTGTTTCTAAATTTATTTACTCTAATTTAATATTAATTAAGGTTTTGAGGATAGAGGAGAAATATTTTATATTTATTTATTTTCTCTTCATCATTTTTATATTTTACAGGGAAAGTATTTTATTTAGATTCGTAATAATTTAATTCTAAATCTTTAGATGTTTGTTTACGAGTTGCTCTCATTAACTTAACATCATCGATAAGAGATTTACCATATGATGGAATCATTTTTTGTAATTTTGGAGTCCAATCTTTTTCATACTCAGCAAAGTTTTTCTCTAAAACTTCTAGGGCTACTGATACTGAAGTTGATGCTCCAGGTGATTCACCTAATAATGCGATAACAGAGTGGTCTTTAGAGTTAACAACTTCTGTACCAAATTGAATGAATCCTTTACCGTGTTCTTTAGTATCTTTGATAACTTGAACACGTTTGCCTGCAGTGTATAATTGCCAATCTTCGTCACGAGCTTCAGGGTAGAACGTGCGTAGATGGTTCATACAACCTTCTTTAGTCATTAATACTTGGTCGATAGAGTATTTGATTAAAGGTAAGTTTTTAACTGCAGATGCAAGTAATGTTGTGATGTTATAAGGTTTAACTGATTTGAATAAGTCTAAGTTAGAACCGTTTCTTAAGAATTTAGGGCCAATATTTGCAAATGGTCCAAATAATAATGTTCTTTCACCATCGATATAACGTGTATCTAAGTGTGGTACAGTCATTGGAGGTGTGCCTGGTGGTTCTTTACCATATACTTTGACGTCATGTTCATTAATGACATCAGGGTTTGTACATATTAAGAACTGACCACTGATAGGGAATCCACCAAGATGTTTACTTTCTGGGATACCAGTTTTTTGTAATAGTGGAATAGCGCCACCGCCTGCACCGATAAATACATAATCAGCTAGAACAGTTTCAACGTCTCCAGAATTACGGTTTTTAACTTTAACTTCCCAAATACCGTCTTTACGACGATTGAAATTAATTACTTCGTGGTTGTATTGAACATCAGCATTTGGATGTTTTTCAATACTTTTTGCCATTTTACGAGTCAATTCACCGTAGTTAACATCTGTACCTTCGTCGATTTTACTAGCCGCCATGATTTCGTTACCAGTACGACCTGTCATCATTAATGGCATCCATTTTCTCATTTCTTCGATATCTTCTGTATATTCGATGTTATCGAACATAGGGAAGTTACGCATTGCTTCGTAACGGTTTTTTAAGAATTTAACGTTATTTTTACCTCTTACGAAACTAATGTGAGGAAGTGGATTAATGAAATCTCTAGGGTTACTGATGTTACCACTTTTTACTAAGTGACCCCAGAATTGTTTTGAAATCTCGAATTGTTCGTTGATTTCTTTGGCTTTTTCTATATCAATTGAACCATCAGGTTGTTGTACTGTATAGTTCAATTCACATAACGCCGCATGTCCTGTACCGGCATTGTTTCTTTCGTTAGAACTTTCAATACCTGGACGATCTAAGCGTTCATAGAGTTTGATGTTCCAATTAGGTTCTAATTCTTTAATCATAGAACCAAATGTCGTACTTAAGACACCAGCGCCAATAATAACAACATTTTTTGACTCTTTATTAGCCATTTTTTGCTCACCTTTCTTTGGTTTAAGAATTCGTGCAAAAATAATTAAATTATTGCGCTGATTCCTATTATAAGACGATAGTCCATATAACAAAAATACATATTTATAATACTACCTATTCCATTTTGTAATATTTTGGACACAATATGATCATTGATTAGACACATTTACTAGTGAACAAGTATAAATATAAGGTGAACTATATTGTCAAAATTGGATGTTATGTGAAATTTTTAGGTGAGACTGACGTAAGTCTAAATATAATATATACTCTTCTCAATAGTGAAAAGAGTGCGTAAACAATATTAAGTTATCTACAATTGAATAATTTATTGGAAAAGGTGATGTAGATGTTAAAAACACATAGATTAAAGCTAGTGAAGCCCAATTTGAGTTATACAGATGAACTTTATCAATTGCATACAAATAAGGTAGCTACAAAGTATACACCTAAAGGTATTCATCAGAATAAAGTAGCAACCCGAGATTTTATTAAAGGATGGATGAGGCATTGGGATGAATATCAATTTGGTTACTTCATTTTAATGATGAGAGATAATCAAGAAGTAATGGGAATAGCAGGATTTGAGTATCGTACAATTCATCAACAACAGTTTCTTAATGCATATTATAGAATCTTTCCATCGTATACTGGTGTTGGTTTAGCTTTTGAGTCGATGGAGGAGATTGCTCGTCATTTAAAAAAGCATGATACTATAACACCAAAAATAATTCGAACAAATCAATATAATACAAATTCTATTAAATTAGCACAAAGACTCGGATATAATTATGATGCTAACTGGGACGATGTAATTAATAAAGGAGATCGTTGTTTTTTTAACGTACAAGCGTTGGATAATAACTAAAACTATAAGCATGATGAATTCGTAGTTTTTATGAGTAATTAAAAATGAAGCAATGATTAACTTCAAATTGGTAGATTTAAGTTATCTATATTAATTTGAAAAAGTTTAGAGTCTGCAGCACATTTAATATATGTGGCAGACTCAATTAAATTAGTGACCTTTGTGCTTTTCATGCGCCTTTTTTCTTTTTAACATTCTTTTGTATTGTCTGTGTCGTTCTTTTTCTAATCGCTGAAGCTTTTTACTTTTTAGCTTATTCAATTCTTGTTCTTCTTTAATCGCTTGTTGGGCAAATGTAGTTAAATTGGTCTCTTTTTGTTCTTTAGCGATTTTACGTTGTAAACGTTTTGGATTAATTTTTTTATGCTTTTGAATAGGTTTCTTCTTGCCCTGTGTTTGATTTAATAAAGGAATAAGTTTAAAAGTTATCAATCGTAACACTGTTTCATCGCTAGGTTCATTACCAAATGTAACTTTTAGATATTTATGAATGCAGCCTTCTTGGTATTCAACGACACCTACAAAAAATTGACCATCATGAAAAATAGATAATTTCATAGATAAGTCCCTCCTCAATTTAAAATTGAAATGATGGACGACCTGAGGAGGAAGGTTACTGACAAATATAAGTGATTTGCATTGGGACTACCAACCCAATTGTGTTTTTACATTTCTTTATATAGTATTACATAAACGACAATATTGATAAATCATAAAATACTATTTTGTTTCTGAAAATATAAAATGTGTTTTTGTATGACCATAATACTGGATTTCGTTGATGAGTGTTTCGACTTCGCTCATCTTTTTAAAATGCGCTTTAAATATAAAACAACTATCTCCAGAAATTCTATAGCAAAAATCAACATTGTTTTGAACTGAAATAAATGCTTTGAAATCTTTATATAGGTTATTTTTTATAGTTACTTCTATTAAAACATTAATATCGAAACCTAATGCATCGTAATTAATATCGATTGTATATCGCTCAATGATTTTCGAATCAATAAGTTTATAGATTCGTTCTCGAACAGAAGGTGTAGATAAATTTACTTCCTTTCCAATTTCAGAAAGCGATAGCTTACTATTTTGCTCAAGTAAGTGTAGAATTTTTTGATTTGTTAGGTCCAATGGGAAAATCTCCTTATTATTAATAAGTAAACTATAAATTTACTTTAATTATAACATTCATCATTGATGTTTGATTAATTAAAATAAATAAGAGGTGATTAGATGGCTATAATTAACTTATCTCATCGTGGTGATACTTCTTTTGACAAACTTCTCGGACATCTCCCTAGTGTTCAAGAAAAATGGAATGCTTTGGAAGATATATTAAAAAATGAGGGTCAATTATCTGTTGATTTAAAAGAAGAAATCAGGAAAATATTAGCTCAAAACAGTGGTTGTCTATACTGCAAATCTAAAGGAAAACCCAATAAGAAATTTACCGATGAAAAATCTTTAGTTTGCATAGGTTTTGTTGATGTTTATGTGTCACAAAAGGGACAGGTTCCACAATCTACAATACAGGTTTTAACAAAGACACTGACTGATTTAGAGATTGTAGAATTGTTAGCATTCGTATCATTTACCCACTGTCAACAAGAATTTGGTGCCATGATGAATTTACAACCTAGCAATAATTAAAAATTTAATACTGATCAATAATATATGCCTCTTGTAAAGTATTATTTACTTCACAAGAGGTTTTTATTTTAATTAAAAATTGATAATTAAAGACTTAGATATATTTCATTAGAAAAGAAAGAATTTTCAGAAAAATACTTGTCAGATAACTTGTAACATGTTAGTGTATTACTACATTTTTACTTTAGTGTATTATCGAACTAAAGAATGCAGCGTGAGGGAGGGGTGGCGTAAGTATGAACAATACCATTATTTCAATGAAAGAAAAGGAATTACGTTTTTTAAAGTTTTTTCATCAACAAAAGTATAATGTTGTAGATTTTAACTTAATTGAAGAATTGGATTGGCGACGATTGACTCACGAGGATTTGCAACAAATGGATGAAAGAAGCTTTTGGCAACAAAATAAATCTATCTATGCATTAAGAAATGATTTTACTGATCAATTATTCAGATATTATTCGAACTATCCAACACATTTTAAAAAAGTAGCTTATGCAGGGGATATTATCAGAGATAACAGAGTTATAAAGCAAGTCGGCATCGAGAACTACGAGCCACAATTTGATAAAATCACTCAAAATTTCTTAGATTTCCAATATTTTATTCAAAACGTACTTCATGATGATATTCAATTTGTCATTTTAGGTCACTATCAATTGATTGATGCACTTTTAGAGAAAAATCATCAAACTAGAGAAGTTATGGAGATGATAGAAGAACGCAATTTATCAGGGCTTATTCAAACACTAACTTTCAATCATCCCATCATTCAAATTCTTAAAGAGAACACATTAAACCAACTTAAAATATTATCTCATTATTTACCTGAGCAACATCCTGCAATGGGGGCAATTCAATCTTGGGCACAATGGTTTACTGATCATGGGATTACTGAAATCCACCTTGACGTAACTGCACAAGCGCCTAGATCTTATTACAAAGGTATTTTTATAAAATGTCATCTTAAAAATACTACTCATAGCGTTTTGACAGGTGGTTATTATCACGGTTCACTAGAAGGTTTTGGTTTAGGATTAACACTTTAATTATAAAAGGTGAGGTGGAACGCCATGTTACGAGTTGCATTAGCAAAGGGTCGTTTATTAGAGAGTTTTATCGAATATTTACAACAAGTTAATCAGATAGATATTGCAACTGTACTTTTAAATAGACAACGACAGTTATTGCTTACAGTCGACAACATTGAAATGATTTTAGTTAAAGGAAGCGATGTTCCCACTTATGTAGAACAAGGTATTGCTGATGTAGGAATTGTGGGAAGTGATATTCTGAATGGTCAAAAATATAATATTAATAAATTACTCGATTTGCCATTTGGTAAATGTCATTTTGCGTTGGCGGCAAAACCAGAAACATCTTGCTATAAAAAAGTAGCAACGAGCTATGTACATACAGCTACTCAATTCTTCAATAAAGAAGGTATGGATGTAGAAGTGATTCACCTTAACGGTTCAGTTGAATTGTCATGTGTAGTGGATATGGTTGATGCTATTGTAGATATTGTACAAACTGGTTCTACGCTTACAGCTAACGGGCTCGTTGAGAAAAAGTATATCAGTGAAATTAACGCTAAGTTAATTACAAATAAAGAATCATATTTTAAGCAATCATCTGAAATAGAGAGACTAATCAAGCAGTTGGGAGTGTCTATTAGCTATGCTTAGCGCACAACAATTTTTAAAAGAATTTAATAATGTTGAATCTCTAGATGAATCTTTGTACGAGATAGTGAGTCAGATTTGTGAAGAAGTTAAATTACAGGGAGATAAAGCTTTAAAAAATTATAATTTACAATTTGATCAAGTGGAAACTGAGAATCTTGAATTAGAGCAAAGCCAACTAAAAAATGCATATGACATGCTAGATAATAAAACACGAGATGCATTAGAGCAAAGCTATCAGAGAATTAAAGTGTATCAAGAAAATATTAAGGTGAAACAGGAACCATCTCAACAAACTGAATGTTATGAACGATACCATCCTATCGAACGAGTAGGTATTTACGTGCCGGGAGGTAAGGCTAGCTATCCGTCTACGGTATTAATGACTGCAACACTTGCTCAAGTAGCAGGTGTTAATGAGATTACTGTTGTTACCCCACCTCAAAATAACGGTATATGTCAAGAGGTGTTAGCCGCTTGTTACATTACAGGCGTTCATCATGTTTATCAAGTCGGTGGAGCACAAAGTATTGCAGCACTAACTTATGGCACGGAAACTATAAAAAAAGTTGACAAAATTGTAGGTCCAGGAAATCAATATGTTGCTTATGCCAAAAAGTTTGTATTCGGTCAAGTAGGCATAGACCAAATCGCAGGACCGACAGAAATAGCCTTGATTATAGACGAAAGTGCTGACTTAGACGCAATCGCTTATGACGTATTTGCACAAGCAGAGCATGATGAAATGGCTTGTACTTATGTGATTAGTGAAAATGAAAAGGTACTTAATCAATTGAACACTATAATACAAGAGAAGCTTCAATATGTTGAACGGCAAGATATCATATCACAAAGTATTACTAATCATCATTATCTAATATTAGCTCAAGATACTGAAGAAGCATGTTTAATTATGAACACGATTGCACCTGAACATGCATCTATTCAAACTCGGGCACCTGAAATGTATATAAATAAAGTTAAATATGTTGGCGCACTTTTTTTAGGACACTTTTCTCCTGAAGTTATTGGGGACTATGTGGCAGGTCCAAGTCATGTACTTCCTACTAATCAAACAGCTAGATTTACAAATGGGCTTTCTGTGAATGACTTTATGACACGACATTCAGTCATTCATTTATCACAAAAAACATTTAACGAAGTGGCAGAATCAGCTGAGCATATTGCACATATAGAATCTTTATTTAATCATGAAAAATCGATTCACGTACGCCGATAAGGATAGGTTATTACGATATCTGTTAATAAAAATGAATGCGTATGTTCGTTACTCTATTGCTACAGAAGAACAGCTTCTTCTACTGGAAAAAATAGTGAAGAAATGGAGCGTATGTTATGAACTATCAAATCAAAAGAAACACTGAAGAAACTCAGCTTAATATTTCGCTGGCTAATAACGGAACACAATCTCATATTAATACTGGTGTAGGATTTTTGGATCATATGTTAACGCTATTTACTTTTCATAGTGGATTAACTTTATCTATTGAGGCCACTGGTGATACGTATGTTGATGATCATCATATAACTGAAGATATAGGAATAGTTATTGGACAATTACTTCTTGAATTAGTTAAGACTCAACAAAGTTTTACAAGATATGGTTGCTCATATGTACCCATGGATGAAGCGCTTGCTCGAACAGTAGTGGACATTAGTGGTCGTCCATATTTCTCATTTAATAGCAAGTTGAGCGCTCAAAAGGTAGGAACTTTTGACACTGAACTAGTTGAAGAATTTTTTAGAGCACTAGTAATTAATGCGCGATTAACCGTTCACATTGACTTATTAAGAGGTGGAAATACACATCATGAGATTGAAGCAATATTTAAATCTTTTGCAAGAGCATTAAAGATTTCTCTTGCACAAAATGAAGATGGACGTATTCCATCGTCTAAAGGAGTAATTGAATGATTGCGATTATTGATTATGGATTGGGAAACATAAGTAACATCACTCGAGCGATTCAACATTTAGGATATGATGTGATTTTGACATGTGATGATAAAGATGTACAAAAAGCTGAAGCTATCGTACTTCCAGGTGTTGGACATTTTCGAGATGCGATGCATTCTATAGAAGAAAAAAGCATCAAAGATATGCTTAAAAATATACATGATAAACCGATAATTGGAATATGTTTAGGTATGCAATTACTCTTTCAACATAGCGCAGAAGGTGACATTAGTGGATTGGAACTTGTCCCAGGAAATATAGTGCCAATCCAATCATCTCATCCTATTCCTCATTTGGGATGGAATGAATTAAAGAGTACACATCCTTTACTGCAAAGTGATGTGTATTTTGTTCATTCATATCAAGCAGAAATGTCAGAATATGTAGTGGCTTATGCTGACTATGGTACGAAGATTCCGGGAGTCATTCAATACCGAAATTATATCGGTATCCAGTTTCATCCAGAAAAAAGTGGAACGTATGGATTAGAGATTCTAAATCAAGCGCTTAAAGGAGGGTTTATTAATGATTGATTTATGGCCTGCTATTGATTTGATTAATTCAACAAGTGTTCGATTAACAGAAGGCAAATATGATTCAAAAGAAAAAATGGAAAAATCTGTAGAAGACAGTATCCGATTTTATAGTCAATTTAAATGTGTGAAACGTATACATATTGTAGATTTAATTGGGGCTAAAGCAAAAGAAGTAAAAGAATTCGACTACATTCGTTCCTTACGAAAGTTGACCACTAAGCCTATAGAAGTGGGTGGCGGCATTCGTTCAAAACAAACAATTGAAAATTATATTCATTCAGGAATAGACTATTGTATCGTAGGTACAAAAGGTATCCAAGACATAGAGTGGTTAACACATATGACACATCAATTTCCCAATAAACTCTACTTATCCGTAGATGCTTTTGGAGAGAAAATAAAGATTAATGGATGGAAAGAGGATGCCAAACTCAATTTATTTGATTATGTTGCCCAAATTGAGCATTTACCTTTGGGTGGTGTAATTTATACCGATATTTCGAAAGATGGTAAACTTTCTGGGCCTAATTTTGATTTGACAGGTCGTCTCGCACTTTATACATCGTTGCCTGTGATTGCTTCAGGAGGTATTAGACATCAAGAGGACTTGTTTCGATTAGAATCGTTAAATGTTCATGCTGCTATTGTAGGAAAAGCATCACATCGGGATGAATTCTGGGAGGGATTATCTTGATTAAAAAAAGAGTAATTCCATGTTTAGATGTTAAAGATGGACGCGTCGTAAAGGGTATCCAGTTCCAGTCATTAAGAGATATCGGTAATCCAGTTGATTTGGCTCTTTTTTATAATGAAGCCGGTGCAGATGAACTAGTCTTTCTTGATATTTCGAAGACGGAAGCAGGACATGATCTTATGATAGAAGTGATAGAAGCAACGGCAAAACAATTATTTATCCCTTTAACAGTAGGAGGAGGTATTCAAAATTTAGATGATATTACACAACTATTAAATCACGGAGCAGATAAAGTATCACTCAATTCAAGCGCTTTAAAACATCCAGAATTAATTCGACAAGCAAGTGAGAAATTTGGTCGTCAATGTATTTGTATTGCTATTGATAGCTTTTATGATAAAGACAGAAAGGATTATTTCTGTACTACGCACGGTGGTAAAAAATTAACTGATGTCAGAGTATATGATTGGGTACAAGAAGTAGAGCATTTAGGTGCCGGGGAATTACTTATAACTAGCATGCATCATGATGGAATGAAACAAGGTTTTGATATTGAACATTTAGCAAAAATTAAACAATTAGTTAATATTCCGATTATCGCCTCTGGGGGTGGAGGAAATGCACAACATTTTGTTGAACTGTTTCAACACACAGATGTTTCTGCAGGTTTAGCGGCAAGTATTTTACATGATCAAGAAACTACAGTAGCAGAAATTAAAGATAAAATGCGTGAAGGAGGTATCCTTGTGAGATGAATAAACCTATAGACTTTTCTAAAGGATTAGTACCAGTAATTTTGCAACATGCACAAACGGATAGCGTATTAATGTTGGGATATATGAATGAAGAAGCTTATCAAAAAACTCTGAAAGAAAAGAAAGTAACTTTCTTCTCTAGATCTAAACAACGTTTGTGGACTAAAGGTGAAACTTCTGGTCATTTCCAACACGTTGAGAGTATTCATATAGATTGTGATCAAGATACAATATTAATCAAAGTGATGCCACAAGGTCCTACATGTCACACTGGAAGTCTGAGTTGTTTTAATACTGAAATTGCATCACGCTTTAAAATTCAAGCTTTAGCACAAACGATTCATCAAAGTGCTAAAGCCAATCAATCTAACTCTTACACTCAATATTTGTTAAAGGAAGGCATCGAGAAAATATCCAAGAAATTTGGTGAAGAGGCATTTGAAGTTGTGATAGGTGCGATAAAACATAATCGTGAAGAAGTTATTAATGAAACAGCAGATGTCATGTATCACCTTTTTGTGTTACTACATAGTTTAGATATTCCATTTTCAGAAGTAGAACAGGTACTAGCACATCGCCATCAAAAAAGAAATAATTTTAAAGGCGAGCGCAAAGAGGTTCGAGAATGGTAAGGTAGTATAATTTAGAATTTTAATTAATTTAATATGGGGGATTTATTCCATGAATCTTATAAATCAATGATTAAAAATAGGATGAAAGTGAATGACGATTCATCCTATTTATGGCTCAAATGGGATAATTGATACGTTTAAATTAAAATATTTTTTTAAAAAATATTTGTAGTTATTGGTAGTAACGTCATATTTATGTTTAGTACTATCATTGCTTAAAGTTAAAGAATGATAAGTCATTGTTGCACGTCCAAACGATTGTGGTTGTGTAATAAGCAAATGTCGTACAAAAATAGAATGAGGATGATGCTCATTGTAGCTTATTTTATCTTCAAAGTCTTTAATGCTTTGAGATTTTAAATGTGCTTCATAGAGTGTCATCCATTTATTTTGTCTAAGCTTCTGTAAGGCATATTGATTGTCATTAATCCAAACAGCACGGTAAACTCCATTTTTATCATATGTTGGAATGAATTGTGTTTTAGAACCTATCTCGATAATACTTGTAGGTAAATCACCAAATCCAACATCAGTAATATAAAGTGTTCCTTCGATATTAACGTAAAGTGACATATGCGAACCTTCAGGACTACGTCCACCATTTGGTGTGTAAACTGTTGCCGCAGCACGAGTGACGTGGAAGCCTTTATGTTCTAAATACGTAGCAAACAAATGATTTAATTCATAGCAAAATCCGCCACGCCGTTGAATAACAATTTTATTGTATAAATCGTTGATATCAACTGAGATAGGGATTTTGTTTTGAACATTAATATTTTCAAATGGCACAGTTATCATAAAGCGTTTTACATAGTAATTCAATGCTTCAAGAGAAGGGTTTGAATAATATGAATGCTTAATTTTTAGATAAGATTCAAACTTTTGTATATCCATTACTAATCATCCTTTATTTTTATATAAATCGATATTTTTTATTTTATAGTATATATAGATTACCATCATTTCTTTAGTTTTAATATTAGTATGATAAATAATTAAATTGCATGTAATTGTTGACAAATTGTGAACATCGATGTAATATATTAATCAAATCAAACCAAAGTAGATAAGTGAATTATTCTTTTATGACCTATTAAAATTATTTTTATAATTTTTATTTTTTTGAACAAAAATGGAAGCGCTTACCTTTGGTGGGAAGGAGATAGTTATGGAAGCAATCAAACCCATTTTTAGTAAAATTTTCGGATTTATACCACGTATGATTATTAATATTTTCATCTAACAAATTACCGACAAAAATTTCATTTTAAAATAAACAAATAGATAGAGGTGCTAATTGTGAAGACAAGACAAAATAAATACAGTATTCGTAAATTTAGCGTAGGTGCATCATCCATTCTGATTGCAGCATTATTATTTATGGGTGGAGGATCAGCTCAGGCTGCTGAGCAACAACAGGATAAAGGAACTGTTGAAAATAGCACAACACAATCTATTGGGGATAAAAATGAAAAGTTAAGTGAACAACAATCAACGCAAAATAAGAATGTTAATGAGAAAAGTAATGTTAATTCTATTACTGAAAATGAAAACTTACATAACGAAACACCAAAAAATGAAGATTTGATTCAGCAACAAAAAGATTCTCAAAATGACAATAAATCTGAATCTGTAGTTGAACAAAATAAAAAGAATGAAGCATTTGTTCAAAATCATTCTGAAGAGAAACCACAACAAGAACAAGTTGAACTGGAAAAGCATGCTAGTGAAAACAATCAAACTTTACACTCAAATGCAGCACAGTCCAATGAAGATGTGAAAACTAAACCTTCACAACTCGATAATACAACTGCCCAACAAAAAGACTCTCAAAAAGAGAATTTGAGTAAACAAGATACACAATCATCTAAAAATACTGATCTACTACGAGCAACAGGTCAAAATCAATCAAAAGATAGCCAATCAACAGAAGAGGTAAACAAAGAAGTAAATAACGACACTCAACAAGTGACTGCTAAGAAAGATGACGACAAAGTTGAAACATTTAATTTAAATAGTAAAGAGGAACCTCTTAAAGTTGACAAGCAAGCGAATCCAACTACAGATAAAGATAAATCTTCTAAAAATGATAAAGGGTCTCAAGATGGCCTAGCTAATTTAGAAAGTAATGCTGTTGCTACAACTAATAAACAGTCTAAGCAACAAGTGAGTGAAAAAAATGAGGATCAAACAAATAAATCAGCAAAACAAAAACAATATAAAAATAATGATCCAATTATTTTAGTACATGGTTTCAATGGATTTACAGACAATATTAACCCATCAGTACTAACACATTATTGGGGTGGCGATAAAATGAATATTCGCCAAGATTTAGAAGAAAATGGATATGAGGCTTATGAAGCAAGTATAAGTGCATTTGGTAGTAACTATGACCGTGCTGTTGAGTTATATTACTACATCAAAGGTGGACGTGTTGACTATGGTGCAGCACACGCAGCTAAATATGGTCATGAACGTTACGGTAAAACTTATGAAGGTGTGTATAAAGATTGGAAACCAGGTCAAAAAATACATTTAGTTGGTCATAGTATGGGTGGTCAAACAATTCGTCAATTAGAAGAGTTATTGAGACATGGTAATCCAGAAGAAGTTGAATATCAAAAACAACATGGTGGGGAAATTTCTCCATTATTCCAAGGTGGCCACGACAATATGGTGTCATCTATTACAACACTCGGTACACCACATAATGGTACACATGCGTCAGACTTATTAGGTAACGAAGCGATTGTACGCCAACTTGTATATGACGTAGGTAAAATGTATGGTAATAAAGATTCACGTGTAGACTTTGGATTAGAACATTGGGGATTAAAACAAAAACCAAATGAATCTTATATTCAATATGTTAAACGTGTTCAAAATTCAAAACTGTGGAAATCAGAAGATAGTGGTTTACACGATTTAACACGCGATGGCGCAACAGATTTAAACCGAAAAACATCATTAAATCCTAATATTGTATATAAAACTTATACGGGCGAATCAACACATAAAACATTGGCAGGAAAACAAAAAGCTGATCTTAACATGTTCTTACCATTTACAATTACTGGTAACTTAATTGGAAAAGCAAAAGAGAAAGAATGGAGAGAAAATGATGGACTTGTTTCAGTCATTTCTTCACAACATCCATTTAATCAAAAATATGTTGAAGCTACAGATAAAAATCAAAAAGGTGTATGGCAAGTAACTCCAACAAAACATGACTGGGATCATGTGGACTTTGTAGGACAAGACAGTACAGATACTAAACGTACTAGAGATGAGTTACAACAGTTCTGGCACGGTCTTGCTGATGATTTAGTACAAAGTGAACAATTAACATCAACAAATAAATAAAATGATATAGGGTATAAACCTAACGTAATTTTATATAGATAGGAGTGAGATAAATGACAGGTGATTTCTTTCAATTATTAGGCTCTTTATACAGAGTATTAAAAAATTTATTTTCATAATGTGAAACTATAGTAAAATAAAATCCCTTATTCAAGTATTGGCATATATCGTAGCTTGAATAAGGGATATTTATGATGTTCAATTGAATCATAATAGCCAATATATAAAAGAGCCTGAGACAAATAAATGCCTCAGGCTCTTTTATATATAGCGGAGGGAGAAGGATTTGAACCAACGCGAGCAAAAAGCTCCTACTAATCACGAATGATTAGCCTCTTAAACCAGACTTGAGTATCCCTCCAAAATTTCAACAATTAGTATCATATAATATATAGAAGGTTTTGTAAAGTAGTAATTAGTTTTTCATTATAAACATGTAAATCGTCTTCATTAAGCTACTTAAATTTATATACAATTCGGACTGTGATTATCATTCAATCAACATTAATCACATACTACTACATTGTCCATACTACAATTAATTTTTAGGTAACTGTTTTAATTTCAGATCACCCAATCACCTTCAAATATTAAAATGAATTTAAAGATATTTACTGTCGAGTTATTTAAAAAATCATTTAATTATAATCAAACAGGGAAAAGAAAACGCATTATAAGAGGGTTCGTCAAAAAATCGACATTATTTCATGAATATTCAATTTTATTTATCAAAATTAAATCAATTCAATCAGACATATTTAAACGTATGCTTTATATCAAGTCATCATAAATTGTCTTAATATTATTACATGAAAACAATATGAAAACTTATGAGATTAATATTTGAGGAAGATGAAAATTTGAAAACATACTCTTCACATTGAGACGAATTTTTTATAATATACCACTCATATTGATTTTTTGATATTAAGAAAAGGGAGGAAACGCTCATGAAAGATAATAAAATGTTGTTCATTATATTTATGATAGGAACATTTACAGTAGGAATGGCTGAATATGTAGTGACAGGCTTACTTACACAAATCGCTGACGATATGAAGGTTTCTGTTTCGAGTGCTGGCTTATTAATTAGTGTTTATGCTATTAGTGTTGCATTGATAGGTCCTTTAATGCGAATCATTACATTGAAAGTTCACGCCCATCGTCTGTTACCAATATTAGTTGCGATTTTTATAATAAGTAATATAGTGGGGATGCTTGCACCGAATTTTAATGTATTGTTATTATCAAGACTCATGTCTGCGGCAATGCATGCGCCATTCTTCGGTGTGTGTATGAGTGTTGCTGCGACAGTCGCACCTCCTGCTAAAAAAACACAGGCCATTGCACTTGTTCAGGCAGGTTTAACTATTGCTGTAATGTTAGGTGTACCATTCGGATCATTTTTAGGTGGTTTTGCAAATTGGAGAGTTGTTTTTGGATTCATGATTGTGTTGGCAATCATTACTATGTTAGGAATGATTAAATTTGTTCCCAACGTTTCTTTAAGTGCAGAAGCAAATATTAGCAAAGAATTAACAGTGTTTAAGAATCCACACATTTTAATTGTGATTGCAATTATTGTGTTTGGTTACTCTGGTGTATTTACTACTTATACATTTATGGAGCCAATGATACGAGATTTTTCTCCATTTAAAATTGTAGGTTTAACTGTTTGTTTATTTATGTTTGGTTTAGGCGGTGTAATAGGGAATTTAATTACTGGTAATGTACCGGAAAATAAATTAACAAAAAATTTATACCTTACATTTCTTTTACTATTTTTAACAATCGTACTATTTGTTACTGTTATTCAAAATTCAATATTAGCATTAATCATTTGCTTCTTATTTGGTTTTGGTACATTTGGTACAACACCGTTACTTAATAGCAAAATTATCTTAAGTGCAAAAGAAGCACCACTTCTTGCAAGCACGTTAGCAGCTTCTATTTTCAATGTTGCTAATTTTCTTGGTGCAATTATTGGATCTATATTATTATCAGTAGGATTACCTTACATTCAAATTACTATGATATCTGGTGGGATTATAGTGTTGGGTATGCTTCTTAATCTTGTTAATCAACTTTATGAAAAGAAGCATGTCACATTTAATGAATATTCATGATTATTAAAAAATCCTCATAGAAGTGTGGCGATACCTCTATAAGGATTTTTCTTTATACAATCAAACATTTCAGCAATGATACTTTAATAGAAAGAGGGATTACTTAACAACATTGAAATCGATCACTTGTGGGATTTGAGATAAATCATTGTGAGATAAGTAATCTATTAACAATTGAGCACCTTCGATTTGAATATCTTTTATCACAGGTTTGTTAACATACATATCATAATTCCCACCACCAACAGCTCTATAATTATTTACGCATATTGTATATATTTGATCACTTTGTAGTGGTGCATCATTAATTTGCAAATCACTAACACGTTCACCGTAAGGATGACCAACATGAATTGTATATTGGATACCTGCAAATATGTCATAGTTGAAATGCTGAGGTTTAGGTTCTAGAAACTCTTTATTAACTGTGATTTTATGGTTAACAATGTCAAAATAACTTGCGCTTCGTTCAATTGCAAGTTTAATATCTTTTCCACTAAGTTCTATCACTTTAAAAGTATTAGGAAAAGGATAATTATTGATGATATCACGCATGGTTACTTTCTCATCAAAGCCATTTGCGGAATCAAATAGTGCTGTACATGCAATATCTGCACCACTTTTTTCTAGTAAA
Source organism: Staphylococcus sp. HMSC077D08 (assembly GCF_001837945.1). Classification (NCBI taxonomy): domain Bacteria; kingdom Bacillati; phylum Bacillota; class Bacilli; order Caryophanales; family Staphylococcaceae; genus Staphylococcus; species Staphylococcus sp. HMSC077D08. The sequence goes on from NZ_KV834828.1 coordinate 117,852, forward strand.
ATATAATTAAGAAGGTTAACAAATGCATGCGGTGATTTTCTTGCCTCAAATGAATTGTTTATTCTCATAGCGTAGGGGAGTTCTGCGATTTGAGTATCAAGCCAATCTTCTAATTGATTACGTAAAACGATATCTTCGTCATTCGGCTTAAAGGAGGTATTGTTATGAACATTCATTAATTTACATTCTTTAATTAATACTTTTTTATCATGCGTATATTCAATAACTATTTTTCCAACTTTTGTACCTTTTGAACCTGGTTGAATGATGGCTGTTTGGTTCTTGATTGTCGCAATATCACGATGTTGATGGCCGGTTATCAACACATCGATACTATCGCTAAACTGACTTAGAATATCATACCCTTCGTTTTCCCCAGTAAGCGCCTCTGTCGGGATGCCACTATCTAAATCACGTTCAAAGCCACCATGATAACTTACTACTACAATATCACTCTTTTCCCTAAGTGTAGGTAACTCAGATTTTAATGTGTGGAAAGCACTGTTAAAAGTGAGTGTCTTAATGTAATCAGGTTGTTCCCAGTGAGGGATATATTGAGTGGTTAATCCAATAGTTCCTATAGTTAAACCATTTACTTTAAAATAATGAATACCTTGGCCAGTGAATGGCTGTGTATTTTCAATTATATTTGCACACAAAACTGGGTAATGAAGTTGATTGATGGCCTGTTTTAGATAAGGTAAATCATAATTAAATTCATGATTGCCAACAGTTCCAAAATCAAACCCTAAACGATTATATATTGATGTTAATGGGAGACTACTCTTTAATTTAGATACTAAGTAGTTACATAATGGAGAACCTTGTAAGAAGTCTCCATTATCAATCTTTACACTGTCGTCATAGTGCACGCAGTCTTGCTCGATAAGATGATTGGCTTTTAACAACCCCATGGGTAAATCTTTTCCTCTTGATGAAAAATCTGTTGGGAATATAAAACCGTGGACATCACTAAGGATATAGAAAGCAATTTGAGACATTGAATTAACCTCCTCAAGTACGGGGAAGAGACATAGTTCTGTGATATATAAATTAAAAACAATGTCTCACTTTTCAACACTAAGTTATTATCGGTGTTAAAAATTTTCATTCATTTTTTGAGTTAATAGAATTTTTTTCCCTTGTTTAACACGAATATTAGCATCTTTAATTTCATCTGTCACTCTAGCTGTGAGTGTGATTGAGGCTTCACCCGCTCCAGTTGTTTTAATTGATTGGCTAGGACTATAGCCGGGAGTATTGAATTGGTTACGGTTAGAAGAAAAGCTACCGATTTGCTTACCTCCATCTTTATAAAGTCCAACTCTTACATCGTTAATTGTGCTATTAGGCTCATATCCCGTGAGTTTGATTGTAAATTGAAATGGATGATGCGGTTGGATATTTTGAGGTAAAGTTAATTCAACTTTGCCATTTTGTTTTTGATGAGAAGAGCTATTGTCATCTACTCCATCGTCTGCCCCCTGTTGATCACTTCCATAACTCCCTTTTTTAAATGTTGAACGATCATACCATTTGTAACCTTCTATTGGGTTAGTCCACGGTTCTTTTTGAGGTTCAATTGAATTCTCAGGTTGCTCAAAGTTAAGTAACGGTGTTTTATGATCAAGTTTAATACGCATGTCTTTCATAGAAGATTGAGATTCTTTTTTGCCTAGCCATGTTGTTAAATTATTTAATAACTTTCCATTATCTTGTTCTTTAAAACCATCGTACGTTTTTTTAGGTTTCCCATTATCTTCACGAAGATATTTAGGTGAACGATCTTCTACGAGAGAGCTATCACCAATAAATGCAGCTTTTCCTTTACCAATTTTTGAAATGGCTACATAAGGTCCTTCGTTGATGCCACCACCATTGTAAATACCTTGATCAACTGCGTGAGACCATTTTTGACTATGTGTTAAATGTTCGGGCATATAAATAATGCCTTTAGCTTTATTAGGATTAGTTATTGCTAATGTTGAACCTGAGTGCATTGAAACTGAGTGTACACCTTTAGTAATACCAAAGCTATCTTTGCTTGAAACGATATTTTGAGTATTGATATCTCCAAGTGCATTATATCTAAAACGAACACCGAAGTTTTGTGAGAGCCAATCAGAACTCTTAACGTTATGCATAACGTTAGAATTTTTTTCTTCATTATTCATATCTTTAGTCATATTTTGGTATGCGCCACGTCGATAACCATTCATTGATTCTGAAGAATCAATACGGTTTAAATTACGATCGGCATTATAGTGGTCTGAGATGAAAATGACGCTACCACCATTTTTAACAAAATTAATGATTGCTTTCTGCTCATTTTCTTTAAATGGATTGTTAGCTTCGGGAATAACTAATACATGCGCCTGCTGTAAAGATTGATCAGAAATGTTTGATTCTCCTTCTAGTTCTTTAACTTGGTAACCTTGCTTTCTCATTGAATCTGCATAATCTGAGAAAGCGCCATCAATCACCCAATCGGCAGCGCCCGCAGTTTGAGCGTGAGAATTATCAAAAAGTACTGTTTGTTGTGTCTGATTTGTAGCAGTAGATTCTGTTGATGCAAATGTTGATGGAATCACAGTCACAGAAAGAACAGATGTAACTAGTATAGAACTTAAAGTTTTAAATATTTTCATCTCTATGATTACTCCTTATATAAAAGATGGAATTTTTAAAAAGTATAGTATAAAAGTATAGCGTATTGTGCTTGCTTAACAGATTTTTTACAATTTCTTACGATTTATTATAAAAAATTTATAATTTTAATTAAAATTAAATGCCCATCACTTATAAGATATGCTAATCTATAAATATAGTTTCAAAAATATACATATTACACCAATATTGATATGAAGGGGACAGTAAGTAGAATGAAAAATCTTAAGTTTTTAGTGGTGCTTGTTTTATCGGTGGTTATTTTTGCAGCAGCCTGTGGGAATTCAAGTTCTTTGAATAATAATAAAAGTTCTGATAGCGGATCAGATTCAAAATCAGGTAGTTATACACCTAAAGAATTAACAGTACAATTTGTACCATCTCAAAATGCTGATACACTTGAAGCTAAGGCAAAACCGTTAGAAAAATTGTTGTCAGATAAATTAGGGATTCCGGTTAAAGTATCAGTTTCAACAAACTACAACACGATAGTTGAAGCGATGAAATCTAAGAAAGTGGATGTTGGTTTCTTGCCACCAACTGCATATACTTTAGCACACGATCAAAAGGCAGCGGATTTATTATTAAAGGCAGAACGTTACGACGTTAATGAAGATGGATCTCCAAGTAAAAAGTTAGTTGATGATTATAAATCAGAAATCCTTGTTAAAAAGGACTCTGGTATTAATAGTCTCAAAGATTTAAAAGGTAAAAAAATAGCATTACAAGATGTAACTTCTACAGCAGGATATACATTCCCTCTAGTAACATTAAACAAAGAAGCTGGTATTGATGCAACAAAAGATATGAAGATAGTCAATGTTAAAGGACACGACCAAGCAGTTATTTCATTGTTAAATGGAGATGTGGATGCAGCAGCTGTATTTAATGATGCACGTACAGTTGTAAAAAAAGATCAACCAAATGTATTTAAAGATACTAAAATATTAAAACTCACTAAACCTATTCCTAATGATACGATTTCAGTACGTCCTGATATGGATAAAAAATTCCAAGATAAATTGAAAAAAGCTTTTAAAGAAATTTCTAAAACTAAAAAAGGTCATAAAATCATTAGCGAGGTATACTCTCATGAAGGTTATGTTGATACTAAAGATTCAGACTTTGATATCGTTAGACAATATGAAAAAGCTGTTCATGATATGAAATAAATTGAATGAATTATAAAAAGAAAAGCTAAGGGATTAAACGTGAAGGTTTGTAGACCTCTTGCGGTTTGAGTCTCATAGCTTTTCTTTATAAAAGAAGGGTGTTTGTTGATGAGTCAAATCGAGTTTAAGAATGTTAGTAAAGTGTATCCAAATGGCCATGTGGGATTAAAAGATATTAACTTAAATATAGAAAAAGGTGATTTTGCAGTTATTGTTGGATTGTCTGGAGCAGGTAAATCAACATTACTACGATCGGTTAATCGGCTACATGATATTTCCAAAGGTGAAATTACTATCGAAGGTCAATCAATAACTAAAGCACGCGGTAAAAAATTATTAGAAATGCGTCGAAGTATAGGGATGATTTTTCAACATTTTAACTTAGTTAAGCGTTCAACAGTGCTTAGAAATGTTTTGAGTGGTAGGGTAGGATACCACCCTACTTGGAAAATGATACTTGGTCTTTTTCCTAAGGAAGATAAAGTCAAGGCAATGAATGCTTTAGAACGTGTCAACATTTTAGATAAATATGACCAACGCTCTGACCAGTTGTCAGGTGGTCAACAACAACGTATATCAATAGCTAGAGCGTTATGTCAGGAACCAACCATTATATTAGCAGATGAACCAGTTGCTTCATTAGATCCATTAACTACAAAACAAGTGATGGATGACTTAAAGAAAATCAATGAAGAACTAGGTATTACTATTTTGATTAATTTACACTTTGTAGATTTAGCAAAGGAATACGGCTCGAGAATAATTGGTTTAAGAGCGGGAGAGCTCGTTTATGATGGTCCCGCGTCTGAGGCAAATGATGAAGTATTTAATCATATATACGGTCGCTCAATTAAGGACGATGAAAAATTAGGGGTGGAATAAAGTGACGACACCAACAACGCATAAATATAATCGCTATTTAAATAAACGGATGTCTCTTAAAACTAGCTTTTCAATTATTTTAATCACGGGTTTGATTATTTGGAGTTTTATTTATACTGGTTTTAGCATTGGAGATTTAATGATAGGTCTTCCACAAATTGGCGTATTCTTCAAACAAATGATACCACCAGATTGGGGTTACCTAGATCATATTACACAACCAATGCTAGACACGATTCGTATGGCAATTGTCGGTACTTTTCTAGGAAGTATTGTCTCCATTCCAATAGCGCTACTATGTGCGAGTAATATTGTTCAAACTAAATGGATTGCGATACCATCACGTTTTGTTCTTAATATTGTACGCACAATACCTGATTTATTATTAGCTGCCGTATTTGTAGCCATATTTGGTATTGGACAAATTCCGGGTGTATTAGCACTTTTTGTTCTAACAATATGTATCATTGGTAAATTATTATATGAATCATTAGAAACAATTGATCCAGGACCTATGGAAGCTATGACAGCTGTAGGGGCTAATAAAGTGAAATGGATTGCATTTGGCGTTGTTCCTCAAGCACTTTCATCATTTATGTCATATGTGCTATTTGCTTTTGAAATTAACATTCGGGCATCAGCAGTTTTAGGTCTTGTTGGCGCAGGTGGTATTGGGTTGTTCTACGATCAAACGTTAGGATTATTTCAATATAAGAAGACAGCAATGATTATCCTGTTCACTCTAATCATTGTAGTTATTATTGACTATGTGAGTTCGAAAGTGAGGGAAAGATTAGCATGAATACGTTGGATAGTAAATATGAATTAAAATCAAAAAAACATCGTCAACGAATAATTAAAAATTGGATTATAGTCATTGTTGTTGCAGCTATAATTATATGGGCGTTTGCAGGGATTCCAGGCCTTGAACTTAAAAGTAAGTCTATTGAAATATTAAAGTCTATCTTTTACGGATTATTTCATCCAGATTTAAGTTACATATATATACCTGATGGTGAAGACTTACTTAGAGGTTTGCTGGAAACTTTTGCTATTGCAGTAATTGGCACGTTCATTGCATCAATTATATGTATTCCTTTTGCATTTTTAGGCGCTAAAAATATGATGAAATTACGACCAGTTACGGGTATAAGTAAATTCATATTAAGCATTATACGTGTGTTTCCTGAAATTGTAATGGCGTTAATATTTATTAAAGCTGTTGGACCGGGTTCGTTTTCAGGTGTACTTGCACTGGGGATTCATTCAGTCGGTATGTTAGGGAAACTTTTTGTTGAAGATATTGAAAGTTTAGATTTTAGCGCTGTAGAATCTTTAAAAGCGAGTGGAGCAAATAAAATGAAGACGTTAATGTTTGCTGTAATACCACAAATTTTACCATCGTTTATTTCACTTATTTTATATCGATTTGAATTGAATTTACGTTCAGCCTCCATTTTAGGATTAATCGGCGCAGGTGGCATAGGTACACCATTAATTTTTGCTTTACAAACACGATCTTGGGACCGAGTTGGCATGATTCTAATTGGTTTGATTGCGATGGTCGCTTTAGTTGATTTAATATCTGGCGCGGTTCGTAAACGTATCGTTTAGTGCATTTATGGTGAAAGGATATGATTATTGTCTAAAGCATTAATTGTTTTCATTTATTGGAATAAAAATTTTAATTTAAGACATACGTCATATTCATCATTTTAATTTTCGGTAGGAATGTATTCATGTTATAATTCTAAAATATAATGAAATTATTTAGAAAAATATTTTGTTGATAGCGTGTAATTATTTATAATAGAAATATAATGACATGTTCGTAATTAAAAATTGATCAAACACTTACATCACGAATTAGACAACTTGAGGCTTATATCATGAAACAATTTTTAAATATCACTCAACGTAAATTTATCGAATGGTTGATTATCTTATCCATTTTTATGATTAGCATTCCTAATAAATGGACATTAATGATATCTATCGCTTTATCTTTATTACTTCTTAAAAGAGGGGCACTAGGTGTCGTTCAATTAATCATACTCTATATGCTCAGATCGCAGATATATACTCCCTTTGACACACTAGAGATGACGTATTACATAGTAAGTATGAAATATATCTTGACTTATGTCATTGGGGTATTTTTTCTATTTAAATATGTAAAAAATTGGATAAGAAATGAAATGATATTAAGGTTTATCAAATCTACTATGATTATTATGCTACTTTATATCATAATGAGTTTAGTTGTATCTAACGATCCGATAGAATCTATTCTTAAATTACTTAACTTCTTTATACCGCTAATTTTGATTGTTATGTATGTTAGTTTAATAAAAAAGATAAAAAATCTTATTAACTGGATTAATCAATTTATCACGCTAATGATTGCCTTTACTTTTTTACTTATAGTTATAGCGCCAAAATCATATTTAATTGATGGGGAATCACTTCGAAGTGTTTTCAAAGATGAACATTCATTCGCAATTATTCTTGCTATGGGACTAGTTTTATATATGGTAACAAAAATCAAACAACAAGATTATGATGTATTCAATTTATTATTGTTAAATATTGGAATGATAGAGCTCTATTTATCAAATTCTCGTCATATTTTTATATCTGTTATTTTATGTCTAATGCTTCTATTACCGTTATCTCACATGAAAAAGAGAATTAAACATCCCATAATTGGTGCTATGATACTAATGACAATTGCTATAATCAATCAACCATACATTTATCACCTTTTTATTAAACTAATCTTAAAAGGGAAGAATAGCCAGGAAGTCTTTATGCCGAGTGATATGAATATTAAAGCTATTGATTATGCGCTAACTGAGCATCCTTTTTTAGGAAGCGGTTTTGGTATACCGATGATAAAAGCGAGTTCAGAAATACAATACTTTAATGTAGAAACGAGTAATATCATCTTCGGTATGATTATCTTTACTGGAATAATAGGACTTACTTTATGTACGATATACATGCTTCATATGGTACTTTTAGTTACTTTTCCAATGAGTATAACTATTTTATTATTTTTAATCACTATCTTTGTTAATATGAATCATATTATTTTATTTGATTCCATGGGGCTAGGCATATTGTGTTATATATTTTGGGGAATATATTTAAAAGAAGGTATGTATCAATACAACAACGGACAATGGTAAATAATATTTTGTCTAAAGAAATTCATTAATCAATAATTTTAAAACTAACTTTATTTAAAGTTAGTTTTTTATTCGTTACCAACAAGATAAGAAAATACAACGTAATTTTATAAAACCACTCATTTATGAAAATGAAGAACAATTACAACAAAAATTAGAAGCAGTTACATTTCCTGGGCAATATGGAGATAAAGTAAAACCTATTCATTGTCGCGTTAGTATTCATTTTGATGGTTCTTATCAATTTAATGGAAATGAATCTATTGAAGTATCAGGACGATTTGGGGAATCATACCAACCCCTCATTACATGGAGTCAAAATATCATCGCTGATGCCAATAAGGTGAATCAAATATGGCCAAAATTTAAAGTTGAAGGTGATGCTAAAATCCAATATACATTGAGATTGACGCCTGTTTATTCAACTGATCAACCAGTAGAAAAGCTAATATATGAACAAGACGATTTAGACGCTCCCATAGAACTACCTGCTCGTCCTTATCAAACATATGTGAGTGTATCAATCAAAGCTAAAGGTAAAGGAACATTATTTATAGGTGCTATTCATAAACGTTGGTCACGCTTGGAATTAGGGCAGTTCATATTAGGCGGAAAACGATATAGTGATGAAAATAAGCAAGAATTTATACATTACTTTCATCCTGGAGATTTAAAACCACCACTCAATGTATATTTTAGTGGGTATCGTACTGCTGAGGGCTTTGAAGGGTACTTTATGATGAAACGCATGAATGCTCCATTTATTTTAATAGCTGATCCTAGAATCGAAGGTGGTGCCTTTTACCTAGGGTCAGAGAATTATGAACAGGCAATCCGTAAGGTCATCCAAAATGCTTTGGATTATTTGGGATTTGCGAACAACCAATTAATTCTTTCAGGGGTATCAATGGGATCATTTGGCGCACTTTATTACGCTACAAAATTAAATCCAGCGGCTGTTATTGTAGGAAAACCTTTGATAAATCTAGGTACTATTGCTAATAATATGAAACTCGTTCGTCCAAACGATTTTGGAACGTCACTTGATATTTTGCGATTGAATCAAAATGACATAACTAACAAAGATGTTGTTCAGTTAGATAATCATTTTTGGAAGCAAATTCAGCATAGTGATTTGTCAATGACAACATTTGCGATTGCTTACATGGAGCATGATGATTATGACAAATATGCATTTCAAGATTTATTGCCTGTTCTTACAAAACAACATGCACGTGTGATAAGTAAAAGAATTCCTGGTAGACATAACGATGATTCTGCTACTGTTACTCATTGGTTTATTAATTTTTATCATTTAATCATGGAAGAGCGATTTGGGAGGGTGACACATGCAAAAAGATAGGAAATTTGAAGTCAAATGGCGACTAGTTAATTCATCAACGTTTATGTATGGTACAAAATTACGTTTTAATCAAGATAATATCTATTTTGAGAACCCTTTGATGCCATCCGGTACAATCATTCACAGTTGCTATATGTTAACTGATTTTGCAGAAGACCGTGTAAGCCCTAAGCTACCTATTTTAAAAAAAGGGCACCAATATCAATTTCAATTTAATTTTGAAGTTGAACCTAAGGGTGTGGCTTATTTTAAAATGAAATTTTATCGTAAGAATAAAGAAATTCTTAGTCATCAAATTTTAAAAAATAAAAAAGAAAATATTGTCTATCCTAGAGAAGCATATTCATATGATTTAGAACTTATTAATGCTGGCATGAATCATTTATCTTTTCGCAATATAATTGTGCAAGAATTAAGAGAAGATAGTAATCAAGCTTACGAGGCAACGAAATATATAGATCCTGAGAAAAAACTTAAAGTAATTAATCAAATCATAACCAATATAAGGACACATCATCTAGACATATCAAACTATCACAGGAGTGATATGAATGGCTAAAGGTGTCAACCAAATTATTAATAATATTAGGTTAAGAAAATTGCGTAAAATATTAAATCAAATTAATGCGTTGAGTGAGGAATTCTCAAATTTTAGTGATGAAGCACTTCAAGCGAAGACAAAAGAATTTAAAGTTTATTTAAATGATAATAAATCTTCACTCAATCACATTCTGCCACAAGCTTATGCCACAGTTAGAGAAGTTTCCAAGCGAGTTTTAGGTATGTATCCAAAAGATGTGCAGATTTTAGGAGCAATCGCTATGCATCAGGGGAATGTTGCAGAAATGCAAACAGGAGAAGGTAAGACGCTTACAGCTACCATGCCTCTGTACTTAAATGCACTTACAGGTAAAGGTGCTTATCTAATCACAACAAATGATTACTTAGCAAAACGCGATTTTTTAGAAATGAAACCACTATATGAATGGCTAGGCTTGTCTGTATCATTAGGATTTGTGGACATTCCAGAATACGAATACGCTGAAAATGAAAAATATGAACTGTACCACCATGACATTGTTTACACGACTAATGGGCGATTAGGATTTGATTATTTAATTGATAATTTAGCTGATGATATTCGTGCCAAATTTTTACCGAAATTAAACTTTGCTATTATTGATGAAGTCGATTCTATTATATTAGATGCTGCCCAAACGCCTTTAGTTATTTCTGGTGCGCCACGTGAACAATCTAATTTATTTCACATCGTTAAAACGTTTGTTGAAACACTTGAGAAAGATAAAGACTTCATAGTTAATTTTAATAAAAAAGAAGTGTGGCTCACTGATGAGGGCTCGGAAAAAGCAAACCATTATTTCAAAGTGAATAATATATACCAACAGCAATATTTTGATTTAGTGAGGATGATTCATTTATCGCTTAGAGCTAAGTATTTATTCAAATATAATTTAGACTATTTTATTTTTGATGGTGAGATTGTGCTTATAGATAGAATCACTGGTCGTATGCTACCTGGAACGAAGCTTCAGTCTGGTTTACATCAAGCTATAGAGGCTCTGGAAAATGTTGAAATTTCTCAAGATATGAGTGTGATGGCAACCATAACATTCCAAAATTTATTTAAACAATTTGATGAATTTTCAGGTATGACTGGAACAGGTAAATTAGGGGAAAAAGAATTCTTTGATTTATATTCAAAAGTTGTTATAGAGATTCCGACGCACAGTCCGATTGAACGTGATGATAGACCCGATAGAGTATTTGCTAATGGTGACAAAAAGAACGATGCAATTTTAAAGACAGTGATTGATATACATGAATCTCAACAACCTGTGTTACTAATTACACGTACTGCAGAAGCGGCAGAATATTTTTCAGCTGAGTTATTTAAACGTGATATACCTAACAATTTATTAATCGCTCAAAATGTAGCTAAAGAGGCACAAATGATTGCTGAGGCGGGACAATTATCTGCAGTTACTGTTGCTACAAGTATGGCAGGGCGTGGAACTGATATAAAGTTATCAAAAGAAGTTTATGATATCGGTGGCTTAGCAGTGATAATTAATGAACATATGGATAACAGTCGTGTTGACCGTCAATTAAGAGGGCGCTCAGGTCGCCAAGGAGATCCTGGATATTCACAGATTTTTGTATCACTTGATGATGATTTAGTAAAACGTTGGAGTAACTCTAACTTGGCAGAAAATAAAAATCTCCAAACGATGGATGCATCTAAACTAGAAAGTAGTGCACTCTTTAAAAAACGTGTAAAGTCAATTGTTAATAAAGCGCAACGTGTATCTGAAGAGACTGCTATGAAAAATAGAGAAATGGCAAATGAATTCGAAAAAAGTATTAGTGTTCAACGAGATAAAATTTATGCTGAACGTAATCACATACTTGAAGCAAGCGATTTTGATGATTTTAATTTTGAACAGCTTGCACGAGATGTGTTTACAAAAGACGTTAAAAATCTTGGCTTAAGTAGGGAACGTGCACTTGTGAATTATATATACGAAAACTTAAGTTTTATCTTTGATGAAGATGTATCAAATATTAATATGCAAAATGATGAAGAAATCATACAATTCTTAATACAACAATTTACTCAACAATTTAACAATCGTTTAGAAATTGCGACGGATTCATATTTAAAACTTCGTTTCATTCAAAAATCAATTTTGAAAGCGATAGATAGCGAATGGATTGAGCAAGTGGATAACTTACAACAACTTAAAGCCAGTGTAAACAATCGACAAAATGGACAGCGTAATGTCATTTTTGAATATCACAAAGTGGCTCTTGAAACGTATGAATATATGTCTGAAGATATAAAAAGGAAGATGGTTAGAAATTTATGTTTAAGTATTCTAACCTTTGATAAGGACGGAGATATGGTCATTCATTTCCCATAAACAAAGAGGTGTTAGACATGACGATTTATAATATCAATTTTGGAATCGGTTGGGCCAGTAGTGGTGTTGAATATGCACAAGTGTATCGAGCAAAACTATTAAGGCAATTACCTTATCCAACAAAATTTATATTTTTAGATTTTATTCAATCAGAAAATATTCAAACACTAACAAGCAACATAGGTTTTAAAGATGATGAAGTTATTTGGCTATATCAATACTTCACAGACGTAAAAATCGCGCCTACAACGTACACAGTTGATGATTTAATTTCAGAGTTAGGTAATGAGGTTACTCGAAAAGAACAAAACGGTAAAGTATTACGACTCTATTTAAATAATCAGCAAACATTCGTAACCTGCTATTTAAAAAATGCTGACGAACATTACGTTGATCGTGCGGAGTTTGTGGTGAATGGAATGTTAGTTAGGAAAGATTTTTATAGCTATGTAAGAACATTCTCGGAGTATTATGCTCCTTTTGACAATAAAGCTAAAATATATATGCGTCAATTTTATAATGAAGATGGATCAATTGCATACCGCGAATATATAGATGAAGATGAACATGTTTTTGTGTTTGATGATGCACGTTTATACAGTAAACAAGCACTCGTCGCATACTTTATACGCCAATTGCGATTGGATTCAGATGATATCATTATTATTGATCGAGCAACTGATGTGGGACAAGCCATATTAGAAAACAAGGGGTCCAGTAAAGTTGGCGTAGTCGTTCACGCTGAACATTTCAGTGAAGGTGCGACTGATGGGACTCACATTTTATGGAATAATTATTATGAGTATCAATTCGAAAATGCACAGTATATTGATTTCTTTATCACAGCGACAGATTTGCAAAGGCATACACTAAGTGAACAATTTAAACAATATAAGAATGATTGCCCACGTATACGTACAATTCCAGTAGGTAGTATAGAATCGTTACAATATCCTGAAAAAGAAAGAAAACCATATTCCATCATAACCGCATCACGTCTTGCTACCGAAAAACATGTTGATTGGATAGTGGAAGCTGTGATTAAAGCTAAACATCAGTTACCTCAATTGAGTTTTGATATCTACGGACAAGGAGAAGAACAAGAAAAAATTAAAAATATTATTATCAAACATCGTGCTGAGGATTACATACAAATTAAAGGACATAGAAATCTTCGTACAATATATCAGCAATATGAATTATTCATAGCTGCCTCACAAAGTGAAGGATTCGGACTGACATTAATGGAAGCGGTTGGCTCAGGTTTAGGTATGATTGGATTTGATGTGAATTATGGCAGTCCGACATTTATACGACATCATCAAAATGGCTATTTGATACCGATAGATTTTGAACAAGCGTCTACTGATGATATCACAACGCAAATCGCTCATATGATTATTCGATATTTTAAAGATGGTCCCATAAGGGCACATGAGGTATCGTATAACATTGCCGAATCATTTAAAACATCGCATATTGTTGATCTATGGAGACAACTCATTGAAGAGGTGCTATATGATTAATTTATTCGAAAGTTATAATCAAGAAACACAGGAATTACATCACTCTCTTAAGCATGCTGGTTACAATCACTTTACGATTGTAATTAATGATGATGGTTTTTTACCTGATGATGTGACATCGCCGTATCGTTTTTTCGCAGCATATCAAATTTATGAAGATGATACCCCTGCTTTTTTTAATGATATTGATACGCCTCCTTTTTGGGAAATTAAAGGAGATGCGACAATGGCTACCATTACAGATATGGGTGAGCTTAGAGGTAAAATCTTTTATAAGGAACATTATAAGACACGGGTAGTTAGCCATGTAGAGTGGCTTGATTCAAAACAGCGTTTGCGTTCGGTTGATTATTATACAAAAGAAGGATTTAAATTTGCTGAAACAGTTTACGATTTGTTAGGTAATGCAATATTAAAAAAGTATATGACACGTGAAGGTAAAGAAGTGATTTATGAGAATTATGTAACTAACGATGTAGTTGTAGAATATGAAGGGAAATCTTATTTTTTTGAGTCATATACAGAGTGGATTAAATTTTACTTGAGTGAAATGGGCGTTGAGATAAAAGAAGTTATATTTAATACTTTATCAACACCATTTTTAGCAATTTATCATTTACCGACATTGAAAAAAGGTATTTTATTTTGGCAAGAGCAATCTCATGGTTATATCCCAGGAAATATGAAAGTCATGTTATCACAAAACCTTCAAAGTCGCTTTGCCGTTATTGTTCCTAATCAAAATGAATATAAATTAATCAAAGAACAACTATCTAGAGAGGAACAACAGAAAGTATATGCATCTGGTTACTTATATGACATGTATAAACGGAATCATTATTCTAAGAATGTATTAACATTAACAAATTCAGATCAAATACCACATGTTGAAACGTTGATACGTTTGCATAAAGATTATCAATTTCACATAGGCGCTAAAACTGAGATGTCTTCAAAATTATTAAGTTTATCGCAATATGAAAATGTTAAATTATATCCAATAATTAAAGATCAAACAGTTCAAACCTTATATCAACTATGTGATATCTATTTAGATATTAATGAGGGGAATGAAATAGGGAATGCTGTAAGAAGCGCATATAATCATCAATTGTTAATTATGGGATATAAAGAGGTTGTTCATAATCAAGATTTCGTTGCAATAGAAAATCAGTTTCTTGTAAATGATATAAGTCAGTTGAGTAACGCTTTGAAGGAGATAGGGACTCATCGTGGTCAATTTGAAACACGTTTAGCACTACAACAACGTCATGCTAATGCTGTGTCGGTATCAACATTTAAATATGCATTAGTACAAGCATTAAGTGGTTAATCATTAGTATTTTTGTATCGAAACTTACAATATTGTAATTGTATTCCATATCACTTAAATGAATACTCAGAATGTGTTTATATTTAAATTGAGGTGATTGATTGTATGGAAAATTTTGATAAAAGCTATCATGATAAAACGGATGATATGTTAGGGGCTTTAAGTTATCTAAGTGTATTTTTTGCACCTGTATTGTTTCCATTAATCGTATGGATTGTTGGACAACCACCAGCATCTACGTATTCAAGAAATGCATTATTTAACCATATATTGAGTTGGGTGTGTTTGGCATTAGGACTTATATCATTTGCTGCTGGACTATCCTTGATTGATTCGACAAATGGAGTTGCTGTACTAGTGATAGGAGTAATTATTGGAGGTATTCTACTTATCGCTTCGCTTGTATTATTTATTATTAATATTGTGAAGGGTATCAAATTATTGATGCCTTAGTAAGACAGAATGAACAGAGTAATCAAGTTAATAATATGGAACCTGATACATCAATCATATGTACAGGTTCTTTTCTTATTTGATTGTAATTGAATGAACTGAGAGACTTATTTTGAATTCTTTATTATTGAAAAGGGAGTTAACACATTTGTTTTAGGGAGTGAGGATATGGAAACGGTATATTTTGCTGGTGGATGTCTCTGGGGAACTCAAGCTTTTTTTAATACGATTCCAGGAATTATTCAAACAGAAGCTGGAAGGGCAAATGGAACGTCGAAATGTTTAGATGCTCCTTATGATGGCTATGCCGAATGTGTGAAGATACACTTTGATCCTGCAAAAACTTCAATACATATGCTGCTGGATTATTTGTTTGAAATGATAAATCCTTATAGTTTAAATCAACAAGGTCAAGACAAGGGTCAAAAATATCGAACAGGCGTGTATAGTGAAAGTTCGAAGCATTTAAATGAAGCAAAAGACTACATTAAGCGCAGGGAAGACGCGAAACAAGTAATGGTCGAAGTACAACCTCTAAGTAATTATGTGAAGAGTGCAGAAGAACATCAGAATCATCTTGAGAAATTTCCGGAGGATTATTATTTATGTCATGTTCCTCCAGCATTGCTTAATAAATACAAGAAATAATCATTGTCGTATTCATCTAGACTGATGAATTGAATGCATTTTTTTCGTTGATAGATAACATAAAAGAAGCGGTAATTCCTTAATAAGATTAATAAGGAAATTACCGCTGTTACTTTATTTAATATATATTTATATGTTGAAGTACTTATTTTTTGCAAGAAAAAGTATCTAATAAGCTAAGTGTTGATAAACCTAATAAGTCTAAAGCATGTTGTGCACCTTTTTTACCATGCCCTGCTTCAAAATGTTTGTAAGCTGCAACACCAAGTACTGAAATTGCTGCAAGTGAGCCTAAGCGTGAAATATTTTTATTTAAAAAACTTGCAGCAAATAAACCAGCAGCTGCAGCTTCAACGCCACCTGCTAATTTAACTGAGTTTTCCGGTAAACCAAATGTATTAGTGAACGTATCAATCATACCTTGATCGCCTTTTAATTTAGGTTTACTTGCATCATATAATTCTTTAGCTAGTTTTAAATTTGTAGCATAACGTAAAATCATTAAAGATTCCTCCTATTTATCTGTAAACATGAATTCCTTCTAGACATCTCTTTTCCCTAAAATAAAAATTAAATGCACAATTTAACAGAAATGTTGTAATATATTAACGATTTAATCATAGGTTTGTTAAATATAGATATTAAAAGGTAAAGGTAATCTTAAATTGAAGTAATCTGAATGTCAATTTTTCAGCTCTCATGTGTCTATAAATAAATTAAATGTATACAAGTGTATTTATATTATTTTAATTTTTCGTCAATTTAAATATCTCTTTAGGAATTTGAAACAACCTGTCATAATAATCGTATTGAATAAAATTTAGAAAGGAGTATGGAAATCTATGGAAGAAAGTAAAAACTATAATCTCATTACGACAATCATGTTTATTTCAGGTATCATTGTAATGGCAAGTTTATATACGGCTCTACCTCTTACAGCAACTTTCGCAGAAGACTTTCATGTTCCTGAATCTATAGCAACTTTAAACGGTGTTTTATTCTCATTAACATATTCAATCAGTTGTCTATTTTATGGAACGATTTCTGAAAAGTATGGCAGAATTAAAACTATTTTAGTAGGTATGAGTGCATTAGTTATCATCTGTCTTATGATAGGCATTGTTCATTCATTTACAGTGTTATTAATATTAAGAGCACTACAAGGCGTATTTGCTGCATCATTTTCTCCTGTAGTCATGACTTATACAACTGAAACTTATCCACGTGTGAAACGTGTAACAGCAATTAGTTTTATCAGTACAAGTTTTATGTTATCAGGTGTGTTAGGGCAAAATATGAGTGAATTAGTGGTAAGTTATTTGAATTGGCAATGGGTATATTTTATTTTAACAATCCTATATTTAATTCTCGTATTAGTTATTTATAAAAATGTACCTGAGAGTCCTCATAAAAATCCTGATATACAACTCTTTAAGTTTTTCAATAACTTTAAAGATTTCAAAGACAATCTTAAAGTTTTCTACTGTTTATTTATTTCACTAACATTATTGATTATGTTTATAAGTATGTATGATATTTTAAATGAATATGTCACATCACACCAAGTTGGAGGAGACATGTCTGTGTCCTCAATGATGAAATTGTTCGGTGTGATAGGCATGCTATTATCTCTATTTGCAGGGCGTTTAAGCAGTCGTATAGGTATGAAGCGCTTGATAACTATCGCATTAACAACATGTATTGTGTCGATCATACTCATGGGTGTGACTACGAATATTATACTTATTACAACATTTAGTGTGTTGTTTGTTGCAGGCATCGCATTTGCGATTCCTACTGTTATTTCAAAAGTAGGTGTAGTTGTTAAAAACAATCAAGGTTTCTTTTTATCTGTTAATACATTTGTATTATTCTTAGGAACAGCGATTGCACCTATTTTAATGTTATTTGTAGGCGAACTGTCTAACTTTTTCTTACAGTTTTTAATGATTGCTATTGTCGGACTGATTGCTTTAGTTGTATCAATATTTATGCCAGGTGACCAACGTTCTTGAAAATAGCTTCAAATGATAAAAGCAATATTGGTTGTTAAAAGTTATAAATATTATTTTTAACTTTTAACTATATTGAAATGATTGATAAATATTAGACAATGCTAAGTCAAGTTATGTAACCTTAAGTTGATAGAACGATTAACGATAGGAGTGGATATAAAATGAATTATTCACCAAAACAAGGTGTTAAAAGTCATGGATTGCCACATGATCCGTTCAAAAGTAGCACAGTACCTAGACCTATAGGTTGGATTTCTACAGTATCTAAAAAAGGTAAAGATAACTTGGCGCCGTACAGTCAATATCAAAATCTTACATGGGATCCCCCAATGGTAATGTTTGCGGCTAATCAGTCAGTGCTTGGCGATCATGAAAGAAAAGATACAGTTAAAAATGCGGAAGAAACTGGTTGGTTTGTATGGAATATGGCAACATATGATTTGCGTGAAGCAGTGAATTTATCATCCAAAGCATTACCTCCAGAAGATGATGAATTTGATTTTGCTGGTGTGACGAAAGAATCGTGTATCGAAGCTCCTGGAAGTAGAGTAAAGGAATCACCTGTTCATTTTGAATGTGAATACGTTCAAACAGTAAGAATTCCCACTGGAGACCCTGTTTCAACTGTGGATATAGTCATCGGTCGTGTAGCACAAGTGCATATTGACGATAAAGTAATTATGGACAACGGAAAATTAGACATTAAGTCAATCAGACCTATAGCACGTCTCGGTTATTATGATTACACGGTTGTCGATGAAATATTTGAAATGAAAGCACCTGCAGCGTCGAAAGAAGAATTGGCTGGACTTGAAGGTCGAAATTTTGACAACACTAATAAAGAATCATGATACATCAAAAAGAATGAAATCATATTCATATTAAATTCGTCGTTCAGATTCATTAATGAGAACTAGAAATTTAAAAACTTGAAAAAGAGTATTTTAAATTTAACTGACAAAAGCCAATAGCTAAATATGCCTAGGACATTGATGTCCTAGGCTCTTTTAATATTTACAAAATTTTTTAATACTATGTTTTGTTATAGAGATGTTGGTATGTTTTACAGCTTTGAAAAAAGATCATACGTAGCCATTAACAAAGTGACCGATTAAACTTAAGAGTCCTACTAAAAAAAGGCATACACCGGGTATAAACATTTTTTCTTTAGCATCTATCGGTTTTGAATGATAGATAATTTGACTTAAAACGATAAGCACAACACCAATAATCATAGCGATGATTGATATGGTAAACATAAATAGTCCTCCTTCGGTGATGGGCAACTTTACATTTTATGAAGAAAAAATCTACTTACTTATACTATTCCCATTTTAACCTTTTTATAGTTGTTTTAAAGTAAAATTTTTTAAAAAGTATGAAATTGATTTAAAAAAAGATATTTTGTTTATGAAAAGTAAATTTAATGAGGGATTGAAAATGAAAACCAGTGATTGTGGAAGTATGAGAGTATATAAAAAGAGTAGAATAGAATTCAATTTGAATTCATTATTCTACTCTTTAATCGTGTATAGAATTATTTGCAAAGAGTTAGTTGTACGATTACAAGTTTTATTGAGCTGTAACGTCTATCTGAACGTCAATATTACCACGTGTTGCTTTTGAGTATGGACAGAATTGATGTGCTTGCTCCACAAATTTCTCAGCATCTTGTTGGGACATATTTTCAAGTGTGACTTTAATATCTGCGCCAAGTTTAAAACCATTGTCAGTATCATCTTTAAGTAATTCAATAGTGATTTCAACTTCTGGGTTTGCATCACTTATTTTATTTTGAGATAAGATTAATGATAGCGCGCTATTAAAGCATGCACTATATCCAGCAGCAAATAATTGTTCAGGATTAGTATCGTTGCCTCCTTGACCACCCATTTCCTTAGGTGTTGCAAGGTTTTGAACAAATGTATTATCTGGACTAAAAACGCGACCATCACGTCCACCATTTGAAATCATTGTAGTTGAGTAAATAGAATTTGCCATTATAAAAACTCCTTGTTTTTGAATTACACTTAACTTAATATATTATTTAAATAATTAAGTGTGTAAAGAAGTGTAATACCAAATTACTAATAATTACAAGAAATTTGTTTTTTAAATTTGTTATTTTAGGTTCATTATCTACAAATCTATGAAATTATGTATTATAATGTGATATGTATATTTTTGATTAAATCATGTAAATCTATTTAAAGAATAATACAGGTAACTTTATTAAAGGAGTATGTGTAAATGAAGAGAACAGATAAAATTGGTGTCTACCTCAAGCTGTCATGTTCTGCGTTGTTACTTAGTGGTTCGCTGGTTGGTTATGGCTTCACAAAAGATGCTTTTGCAGATTCAGAAAGTACATCATCAAATGTTGAAAATACTTCTAATAGTAACTCCATCGCTGACAAAATCCAACAAGCTAAAAATGATATTAAAGATTTGAAAGAACTTTCTGACGCAGATATCAAAAGTTTTGAAGAACGTTTAGATAAAGTCGATAATCAATCAAGCATTGACCGTATTATAAATGATGCAAAAGATAAAAATAATCACTTAGAATCGACAGACTCTAGTGCCACATCATCAAAAACTGAAGATGACGATACATCTGAAAAAGATAATGATGATATAACTAAAGACTTAGATAAAATTCTGTCAGATTTAGATTCAATTGCTAAAAATGTTGATAACCGTCAACAAGATGAAGGAAGTGTTTCTAAACCTAGCGACTCAACAACCGATGAAGAAGATGATTCAAATAATAAAGTACACGATACAAGTGCTAGTACACGTAATGCAACTACTGATGATTCTGAAGAGTCAGTTATTGATAAATTAGATAAAATCCAACAAGATTTTAAGTCTGACTCTAATAATAAGCCTTCTGAACAAAGCAATCAGCAAGCATCACCATCTAATAAAACAGAAAATAACAAAGAAGAATCTAGTACAACAACAAACCAATCTGATAGTGATAGTAAAGACGATAAAAGTAATGATGGTCGTCGCTCAACATTAGAACGTCTAGCATCAGATACTGATCAAATTAGGGATTCAAAAAATCAACATGTCACAGATGGAAAACAAGATATACAAGCAATTACACGTTCATTACAAGGTAGTGATAAGATTGAAAAAGCACTTGCTAAGGTACAAACTGACAATCAATCACTAGATTCTAATTATATAAATAATAAATTAATGAATTTAAGAGCACTAGATACAAAAGTAGAGGATAATAACACTTTATCTGATGATAAGAAACAAGCGCTTAAACAAGAAATTGATAAAACTAAGCAAAGTATTGACCGACAAAGAAATATTATTATAGATCAACTCAATGGTGCTAGTAATAAAAAACAAGCAACCGAAGATATCTTAAATAGTGTTTTTAGCAAAAATGAAGTAGAAGATATAATGAAACGTATTAAAACAAATGGCCGAAGTAATGAAGATATCGCTAATCAAATTGCCAAGCAAATCGATGGTCTTGCATTAACTTCTAGTGATGATATTTTAAAATCAATGTTAGATCAATCTAAAGATAAAGAAAGTTTAATTAAACAACTGTTGACGACACGACTTGGTAATGATGAAGCAGATCGTATTGCCAAAAAATTGTTAAGCCAAAACTTGTCGAATTCTCAAATCGTAGAACAATTAAAACGTCATTTTAATAGTCAAGGAACAGCAACAGCTGATGATATATTGAATGGTGTGATTAATGATGCTAAAGACAAAAGACAAGCGATTGAAACAATATTACAAACCCGTATCAATAAAGACAAAGCTAAAATTATCGCTGATGTTATTGCGCGTGTACAAAAGGACAAATCAGATATCATGGATCTCATTCACTCTGCGATTGAAGGCAAGGCAAATGATTTATTAGATTTAGAAAAACGAGCAAAACAAGCTAAGAAAGACTTAGAATATATTTTAGATCCTATAAAGAATAGACCATCCTTGTTAGATCGTATTAACAAAGGTGTCGGTGATTCTAATTCAATATTTGATAGACCAAGTTTACTTGATAAACTTCACTCAAGAGGATCTATTCTTGATAAATTAGATCATTCGGCACCGGAGAATGGATTATCTTTAGATAATAAAGGTGGCCTTTTAAGTGATCTATTTGACGACGATGGTAATATTTCATTACCAGCGACAGGTGAAGTCATCAAACAACATTGGATGCCAGTGGCTGTTGTACTCATGTCATTAGGTGGGGCGCTCATCTTTATGGCTCGTAGAAAAAAACACCAAAATTAATTTGAAAATGATATATACTAATAGACATCATCAATCTTATGTGTAGTTAAACTATTACACAGTTAATGATTGAGTTGGTGCAACGCTTACTCAAAGTTTATAACAAGAGTCAGTATAAAAGAGTAGGACTAAGAATTTAAAATCAATTCTGTCCTACTCTTTTTTGACATGCAATAACGATCGTTATATATAATGAATAATATACTTTTAGAAATCACTTGAGAAAAATATAAAAATGGACTTTTTAATGTAAACTTACTCAAATATAGTTATTGAATATAAAATAAGCACAAAGATGCATTGTAAATTGGAATACATCTTTGTGCTATTATTTTGTGGGTAATACCTCAAATAATTTTAAATTTTTACTATTTACCTTTAATGTAATCTAAATCTTGAGCATCTTCTGCATCAATAGTTCTGAATGAAATGACACCTAATCCTTTAACATTTGATTCAGAAATAACAATTGAACCGTCGTCATTAACTTTTTCAACGAAAGCAACATGACCATACTGTGTATCAGCACCTAATTGTCCAGCTTCAAACACAACTGCAGTATGATTTTTAGGTGTGTGCGTTACCGTATAGCCTTCACTTTCAGCACGGTTATTCCAATTATGAGCATCACCTAAGTCACCAGAAATGGATGAATCAAATTGATTCATACGGTGGTACACATACCAAGTACATTGACCATGTGGGTAAGGTGATGTACCGGAAGTTTCAGTAAATGGTTTGAAGTCATTACCAGACACATCTGTACCTATTGATTTGTTGTATTTCTTCATGTTAGGCATTTTTTCTTTGTCAAAAGATGTTAAATGATAATGTTTAATAATACTATTTAATTTTTTAGAATAATTAGGATCTGTGGCGTATGAGCGTGACAGATGTGAAGTAGCATCTTTATATGATAGAGCTTCACTCTTCCAAGTTGGTTTATAAATTGACGGATTACCATCGATACCATGTTTGATTAAATCTGCATAATCTTCAAGAGATTGTTTAGTACTTGGGTATTTACGGAAACCTGCTTGGATACTAAACATATGATTACTGCTATCAGCTTCTAAAGTATTAAAAGTTACAGATTGTCCTTTGTAGTCACCTTTGATTCCAAACAAGTTATGATTTGGTGATTGTGCAAGTGAACTTTTTCCAGAGTCAGATTCTAAAATAGCTTGAGCAATCATAACTGATGCATATATATCTTGGTCTTTTCCAATCTGATGCGCATCTTTAGCAATTGATTGAATGAAATCACGTGTGTCTTGACTGTCAACAACATTAAATGAATCAGAAGATAAGTCACCATTGTCTAATTCAGGTAGTTGTTGGAAAAGACTTGTTGAACGTGTATTTGAGCGTTTAATGTCATCCTCGAATGATTGTGCAGGTTTTGATTGATGTTTTAATTCATCATCTGTTGGTAATTGTGGATTTTTGTCAGTATGATCACTTTGAGATGTTTTAGTATGACTTGTATTTTTGCTTTTATTGTAATCTTTTTCTGTTTTCTTAGCATCCTGACTATATTCATCTAAAATAGAGTCTAATGCTGAATCTGTAATACTAGAATATTTCTTGTTACGTTCTGAGCTATCATCATTTGCTTGAGTTTGTTTTTGCTCAGAAGAAGATTGATTTTTGTTTGTATCTACGTCTTCGCTTTCTTGATCTTCTTTATCCATTTCTCCAAGTAAATCACTGACGTCAGAATCGGCTTGGTGGTTAGTTGTCTTTTCTTTTTCATTGTTTGATGGTTCTTGATCTTGTTTAGCAGACGACTGTGAGTGATTTTGATGTTGTGATGGTTGCTTTGTCTGATCTTCTTGATCTACTTGATCTTTTTCGTCATTGGAAGAATGGTTTGTCTTTTGTGGCTGTTCGTAATCTGTTATATCAGAATCGAAATCAAATAAATTTTGGATGAGTGACGTTAAACTAAAACTATCTTCGTATTTATTCGGTTCCCAGTATTTAGAAAAATCTACTGACTGAGACTTAAAATTATCATAAATTTGATCAACTAAATTATCATCTTTCATTTTATAGTTGCGATGTGTTGAGTCAGCTGATAATGATTTATTAGAGTCTTTGTCCTTGCTGTCAGAAGTGCTTTTTTTATCATCAGAATAGTGTTTAGAATCATCGTTGTTAAATTCATCTTTTTCAGATTGCTTTGATGTTTCTTTTTGTGCTTGATGTTGTTCCATTTTATCTGAGCTTGTATTTTTATTAGATGAATCTTCAGCAAAAGCTGTTTGTGTAGCGAAGGTTGGCGTGATAAGCGCCGTCGATAGTAAATATACTAAAAATTTATTTTTCTTCATCTTAGTGTGTGCTCCCTTAAAAATTATTTTTAGTTATTGTCATAACAAATGAGAATTTGATATAATTTATCTTATGATTTATAAAGTTGACAAGTATCAACAAAAATGAATTATGCCTTAATACAAATATTATACTAATCAACATTAGAAAAATAAATCCATTTAATCAAATTTTAATATAATATGTGTATCATCTTTACGTAAGCAAAAAAATATGCACATTTAAGTAATCATCTGTACGGAAATGTATTACAATAAAAAAGAATAATGATAATTAGGAGTGTGAAAATGAAAAACGCACTAAAACTTTTTATCACGGATTTAAAAAGAGTTGCTAAAACACCAGGTGTATGGGTCATCTTAGCTGGTTTAGCAATTCTTCCTTCATTCTATGCATGGTTTAACCTCTGGGCTATGTGGGATCCGTATGGTCATACAGGACATATCAAAGTTGCCGTAGTGAATGAAGACCAAGGTGAAAAAGTTCGTGGTAAGAATATTAATGTAGGAAATAAAATGGTCAAAACTTTAAAAAAGAATGATAGTTTTGACTGGCAATTTGTGAGTAGAGAAAAAGCTGACCATGAAATTAAAATGGGAAAGTATTATGCAGGTATTTATATACCGAAGAAATTTACACATGAAATTACTGGTACTTTAAGAAAACATCCTCAAAAGGCGGATATAGATTTTAAAGTAAATCAGAAGATTAATGCCGTAGCAGCTAAATTAACTGATACGGGATCGTCGTTTGTGATTGATAAAGCAAATAAACAATTTAACAAAACCGTAGCAACCGCTTTACTTTCTGAAGCTAACAAAGTCGGACTATCAATTGAAGATAATGTACCTACAATCAATAAAATTAAGAGTGCTGTATATCAAGCTAATAATTCATTGCCTAAAATTAATCAATTTGCAGACAAGATTATTGAACTAAATAAACATCAAGATGATTTGGATGCTTATGCTAATCAATTTAGAAGTTTAGGAAAGTATAAAGGGAATGTATTAGACGCTCAAGAAAAACTTAATGCTGTTAATTCGTCTATTCCGGCGCTTAATGAAAGGGCTAAGTTGATACTTGCACTTGATAGCTACATGCCTAATATTGAAAGAATTTTAAATGTTGCTGCTAATGATGTTCCAGCACAATTCCCTAGAATCAATAGAGGTGTTGATATTGCAAGTGAAGGTATTGATGCAGCGAGCGGTCAGTTAAATGATGCAAAAGGTTATTTGACTCAAGCTAAAGCGAGAGTGGGAGACTATCAAGAAGCAGCGGGCCGCGCTCAAGATGTGAACAACCAAGCAAATCAAAATTTAAGAAATCAAGCATCAACTACACCCCAAAGCGCTATAAAATCATCTCATTCGGAAGGGAAGAGTCATTCAAACATTAAAACAGTACCTGTGAGTCAATCAGGTGAGAATCAACCCGTATACAGTGATAACATTTTATCTAACAGTGATGTAAAATCAATGAATACAGCTTTAACAGAAGCTTTATTATCATTATCTAATCAAACAGATCAACAAGCACAAGCTACCCAACAAGACGTTAAATCATTAAAAAATATAGCATATGGTGTCATCGCTTCAGATAAACCATCAGAGTTTAAAGAACCATTAAAAAATATAAAATCACGCTTAGAAAACGCATCTAAGTATAATCAACAATTTATAGATATTTTGTCAGAGTTGGAAAAAAGTGAACATGTTGATTTATCTAATGAAATTAAGCAAGTGAAAGAAGCAAACAATAGCATTAACGATAATTTAAAAAGTACCAATCAATTAATAGATGCATTGTCAAATGGTAGCTCTGGACAATTAGAAGCAGTCAATGTATTACGTGACTTACCTAACTTAAATAAAAGGTTAGATACATTACGAAATTACATTAAAAAAGAACTTAATCGTAATTTACTAGCTGTTTCTAATGAGATTACTGATCAACTTAATAAAGGTCAAAATACATTATCGACAATCCAGTCTAAATTAAATACTATTAACCGAGTGATTAACGCTGGTCAAGATATTTTAAATAGCGGTAAAAAGAGAATTGATACGATTCAAACTGCATTGCCAGCGATCGAAAACGCATATATAAATGCAATGAGAACTGCACAGGCTTACTTCCCAACAGCTAAAAAAGATGTCGCGAAAGCCGCAGACTTTGTACGTAATGACTTGCCTGGATTAGAGAGAGAATTAGCCAATGTAACACAGTCTGTAAACCAAAAAATACCATCTTTATTTAGTCGTTATGATAATGCTGTAGATTTATTAAACGAGAAACAGCCTCAAGCTAAAGAAGCACTTGCTTCGCTTGCCGATTTCTCAGAAAATAAATTGCCAGATGTTGAGAAAGACTTGAAAAAAGCAAATAAAATCTTCAAAAAGTTAGATAAAGATGATGCTGTAGATAAGTTAATAGATACACTGAAAAATGATTTGAAGAAACAGGCGGATATTGTTGCTAACCCTATTAATAAAAAAACGACAGATGTGTTCCCAGTAAAAGATTATGGTTCTGGTATGACGCCATTCTATACTGCATTGTCTATTTGGGTTGGAGGATTATTAATGGTTAGCTTATTATCTGTGGATAACAAACACGAACACTTACAACCTATTATGACGAAGAGACAAGTGTATCTTGGTAAATCTGGTTTCTTTTTCTTATTAGGTATCATACAGGCATTAATAGTATCTATCGGTGATTTAGTTATCCTTAAAGCATCGATAGAATCACCGATATTATTTGTCTCTGTTGCCGTGTTTAGTTCACTCGTATTTAACTCGATCATTTACACATCTGTATCATTGTTAGGTAACCCTGGTAAGGCTGTTGCTATTATCTTACTTGTGTTACAAATTGCTGGTGGAGGAGGTACATTCCCAATTCAAACAACGCCAGAATTCTTCCAAGCGATATCTCCATATTTACCATTCACGTATTCTATCGACGCATTACGTGAAACAGTTGGAGGTATAGTTCCAGAGATACTGATTACGAAAGTGATTATTTTAGGTTTATTCGGAATTGGATTCATGGTTGTAGGTTATTGCTTGAAACCTGTGACTGACCCTATTATCCGTAAAATTGCTGAAAAAGCTGACGAAAGTAAAGTAACTGAATAAAGATCAACGATTTTACTTAATTAATGTTAGAACAGTATGATTTAAAATGATACTTACAGTAAAACATGTTGTATTGTTCTTATCTTAGAAAGATAAGTTAAAAAACGGTTATTCACCTTAACAGAAGGTGGATAACCGTTTTTGTTTATCCTAAGTTTAACAGTGACGGATTTTATTACTATAGAAACGGGCACAGTTGTAATTATCGATGCTTCTCTTATATGAAAGAAAAATATATGATTAAGTCAGTTCAAGTAACATGATGTTTTATTCAATTGATTTAAATTAAAAATTGATGCAACCCGTTTATTTAAGTTGCCTCATCTTTACTAAAACTGACTATTATATCCATATTACCAACAAAGTTAATATATTGATCTTCAGAAGTTAAAATAAAATGATCACCCTTATCGACTTTATATACTTCGTTATTGATTGAAACTTGCCCGTGGCCGTTAATCATTGACACTAAGCAATAAGTGTGTGGTTTTTGAAAATCTAATATGTCTTTGATAGACCATTCTTCAACCGTAAAGAAATGATTAGCAACAAATTGAGTGTATTGATTGCCATTTATCATTTCAGTCTTAGGTGTTGTATTAGGTTCAGTTGTAGTGATATCAATAACATCTTTACTTTGGTTTAAATGTAATTCACGCGTATGACCATTTTTATCTTTTCGGTCATAATCGTATATACGATATGTTGTATCTGAGGATTGTTGGGTTTCCAAAATGAGTATTCCGGAACCAATAGCATGAACTGTACCGGCTGGTACATAAAAGAAGTCACCAGGTTTAACAGGTACATGTTTAAATAAATAGTCGAATTCATGATAATCAATCATATGTTCAAGTTCATTTTTACTTGTAGCATTAACACCATAGATAATTTCAGCACCAGGTTGAGCGTCTAAAATATACCAACATTCAGTTTTACCGTATTCGCCTTCATGTTTAAGTGCATATTCATCATCAGGATGTACTTGTACTGACAAACGATCATGTGCATCTAGAATTTTAGTGAGGAGTGGAAAATCTTTACGTGAGTCATTTCCGAAAAGTGCTTTATCCTCGTCCCAAACTTGTTTTAAAGATTTTCCCTTATGTTTTCCGTTAAGAATTGTGTTGGGACCGTTTTTATGTGCGGAAATTGCCCAGCATTCACCCGTAGAATTATTCGGAATATCGTAACCAAATTGAGTGAGATTGGTGCCACCCCATAAACGTTCTTGAAATACGGGTTGAAGAAAAAGTACCATTTGTCATACGCTCCTTTATATCTCTTTTAAAATATTAAATATTTCATCACGACTTTGAGCATGAATTAACTCATCACGCGTATTATCATTCATGAGCGTTCGTGATAAACGTTGTAGCAGTTTTAAATGTGTACCGTTATTGTCATTGGGAACTGCTATAAGGAAAATGAGCTGAGGATTTGATTCATCTAGACTTTCCCACTCTACACCTGCTTTATGATTTAATACAGCGACGATAGGACGTTTAACTGCATGAGATTTAGCATGTGGTATTGCAACGTTCATTCCGATAGCAGTTGTTGACTCAGCTTCTCGTTTAAGGATTGCGGTTCTTACCTCTTCTATATTCGTAATGTAATGACGATGGCATAACTTTGTAAGTAATCTATCAATCGCTTGATCTCTTGTCATTGGTTCCTTGGTAATTTCAATGAGTGATTTATCGAACACCATATGATGTAAGGATTGTGTAGTGTGATTAGTAGATTGGTCATCAGAAAATACATTGTCAGTTCCAACAGAAGTATCATTTCCACTACTGTTTTTTGCTGTAGCAGGGGTGTGACGTTTAAATAACAAGACTGTCAACATGGTTGCTAGACTTCCGACAATAACAGCTACAAAGAACCATAAAATATTACTGATTCCACCTAGTACAGCGACAATAGGACCTCCGTGAGCAACTTTATCACCGACACCACCAATGGCCGCTATCACTGAAGCGAACATCGCGCCAATCATATTAGCTGGAATGATTCTTAGAGGATCTTGTGCAGCAAAAGGGATTGCTCCCTCAGTGATACCAAATAATCCCATCGTAAATGATGCTTTACCCATTTCTTGTTCTGCTTTATTAAATTGGTGTTTACGAACAAACGTTGCTAAACCTAAACCAATCGGTGGTGTACATACTGCAACAGCAACCATTCCCATCACAGTGTAGTTGCCTTCAGCAATTAATGCAGAACCGAATAAGAATGCTACTTTGTTAACTGGACCTCCCATATCAAAAGCAATCATTGCGCCAATAATAAGAGCAAGAATAATGATGTTAGCCCCTTGCATTCCTTTTAACCATGATGTTAATGCACCAAAAATATTCGAAATTGGTGCGCCTATTACAAATATAAAAATGAGACCAACTATTAATGAAGATAGAATAGGTATAATAATGATAGGCATAATAGGGGCCATAGCTTTAGGAACTTTAATCTGTTTAATCCATTTTGCAATATAGCCCGCTAAGAAACCTGCAACGATACCACCAAGGAAACCGGCTCCTGCTTCACTTCCATATAAACTACCATCTGCAGCAATGGCACCACCAATCATACCTGGAACAAGACCAGGTTTATCAGCAATACTCACCGCGATATAACCTGCAAGGATAGGAACCATAAATTTAAACGATAAACTACCAATATTTTCAATAGATTTCCAAAATGAATCTTCGGGGATAACTAATCCTTTTGGAGTGGTGTGTCCTCCAAGAGTTAAGGCAATAGCTATGAGTAAACCGCCAACGACGATAAATGGCACCATGAAGGATACACCATTCATTAAATGCTGATACACCATTTGAATATTACTTTTATGAGATTTTTCTTGATCTCTAGACATATTTGTAGAAATATTTTGATCATGGTAAATTTGTGCATCTTGGTCAATCACACGTTGTATTAATTCCTTGGGTCTATGAATACCTTCACGTACACTTTCATTGATCAGAGGTTTACCATTAAATCTTGATAAATCTACCTGTCTATCGGCAGCAATGATGATTCCATCAGCTTCTTTGATTTCTTTAGAAGTGAGCACATTTTCTGCTCCGACGCCTCCTTGAGTTTCAACCTTAATATCAACGCCCATATCTTTTGCCGCTTGTTCTAATTTTTCTTGAGCCATATATGTATGAGCAATTCCATTTGGACATGATGTAACTGCAAGTATTTTCATAGTATGCACGCTCCTTTTCCTAACAATAATTGTAAACGCATACATTTAAGCATAAAAAAGAATAATTGCCGTCAATAGTGGCAATTATTCTTTAAAACGTGCATACAAAGTGTTTTTTAGTTGTAAATCATCTAAAAGACATAATTGATGGATGTCATCTTCTTCTAATTGAGCAATTGTTTGTATAATTTTACGGTTAATATTTAAATCTTTTTTACTCATTGCTAAAAAGAAAACAAGTTTAACTTTATGTTGTTTCCATGTTATAGGTTGAGAAGGTTTAAATATAATCATGTGTGATTTTAGTACTTTTTCAGGGTTGCCGTGCGGGAGTGCTATCCCTTTACCTATATATGTTGAGGATTGTTTTTCGCGATCTATTGCACTTTCTATATAGCCATCTAGAGTTGCATGATGATAATCTAAAATTTCTTTGGATTTCTCAAAAATTGGAAGAATGTGATTTGAATGATTCAGTTTGAAATTGGACTCAACACTCAACTGAATTTTTGATAATATATCATCTTTTGATAATGGGTTTTGCATGGCTTTTATAAAGAATTCGATTTTTTTAGCATCGTCATCTGAAAATAAAGGTGATACTTGTATGACTTTAGGTGTTTGTAAAAGTTGACTTGTATCAAAGTCTTGAGTAGTAATTAATAAGTCAATCCCTTCAAAATGATAGTCGTTAATATCTTCAAGTTTTAATGTATCTACGATTTGTATTGCATGATTAAGTTGTTTGATTTTCTCAGCGAGTAACGTTGAGATGCCTAAACCATAATAACAAGCAATTACAACATGAATATGTGATGACTTATGACGTTCGATAGAAGACTGAAAATGTATAGTTAAAAAGGCAATCTCGTCTTCACTTAATTGGATATTTGTATCTTGTGATAATTGTCGAATACTATCATATAGTGTATTAAAGACAAAGGGATATAGTCGTTTAATTTGACTTGTTAATGGATTATTTAGATACACATGACGCATTAATCGCAAATATGTACGACTAAAGTGGACGTTCATATTATCTTTTAAAATTGTATCTTGTGAAAAGGGAAAACCAATATGCTGCTCCATTAATTCAATGAGGCGATCGATATAACTTTGGATAAATAGTTGTTGGACCCCTAAATCAAACTTATTGTAATGGTAGCTAATAAAAAAGGAAAAGCATTCGCTTGTTTTATTGTTAAGTTGATATCCAAGCGTTTCGTTGATATCTTTTATACACTTTTTCGCAATAGTTAAAGATTCTGTATCAGTGCTCCAATCTTCTTCCTCTGGTTGAGAATGTTTAATAATTAAAATTAGATGCACAAGTAATTGTTGTATTTTATTTTCAGAAGTTGATAATTGATGATTATCTATATGCTTTGAGATAATTTGTTTTATTTTTCTAGTATGGACTTGAGGTAACTCTTGTAAAATAAGGTTTTCAACTTTAAAGTCATCGTCTGTAAGTTGGTTGATATGAAGTACAGCATTACTGATACTCGTTGTACTCGCATCGATTATGATACCTTGCTTCTTTTTAATTAATAAATATCAAATTTTATAGCCCACGTTTGTATACGTGTTATATAATCAATCACTTTTGATTTTGTTAAATGGTAAGTTGAAGATAGCTCTTTGATAGTGAATGTATGCTTTTCCATAAATAACCTATAAGCAATTGTGATAAGTAATTTATTCTCTTTTACAATAACTGACTCTAAAGCAGATTGTATCTCATCAGGTGTATAAAGCCATGTATTTAGCATATAACCTTTAGATTGTACACTTAAAATTAATTCATTTAGAAATGTAGTATGTATAGTTTTAATATCATTACGAATAGTTCTATTAGATACATTTAACTGTTTAGCAATATCATGGCCACTTATATATGTATCTGTATAATTTAATAACAATTTGATGAGTTTGATTTGTCTATCAATCACGATTAATCACTCTTCTCTATATAAACTTTGAGAAAACGCTTCAATGATTTACTTTAATTCTATTATTAAAATTGAACACAATCAATATGGGGAAAACGTGAAAAATATTACCATCATCTTAATTACAATTATAAGAAGTCGTTATTTATAATTAAGTTATATTTTTAGAATAGTAGACATCAATTATTAAAAAAGTAAAATTTGAATTAAATTCGATTTGAGTTCGATATATATTAAGTGGTAAAGAGATGAAATTAATATCTCTAATAAAAATTGCTTCACTTTAAACCATGTGGAAATCAGTTCGCTTAAGAGTGAAAGTTAATGGTCCAGTATGATGGTGGAGTATTAGAATAAATGATTTTGTCAGAGAAATAGAGGGCTAAAATGATAAATTCTAAAAGGCTATAGAATTAATATTTTAAGATGAATAGTATAGTCACTTGTACAACTTAATTAGCATCTACAAATACCATAAAACAAGGCAAGGACACGAATGTATCCCAGCCTTGTTTTATGGTATTTAGAAACAATGAGGTTTCATATGCTATTTTGAATTAAACAAATTTTAAAACTTGGTCAACGATTTTTGCAACTGTATCTGCAATACCGAATCCCATGTCTACCCAATCTTGTTTTACGTGTAAACCAGCGTTTACAGCGTTATGTAATGATTCAACGATACCTGACATAATAATATAATCCTCCCTTGTTGTTTGTGATACGCTTACATAACTATTTCTAACATACATATAGATACATGTAAAGGGGGGTGAGAAATTTTAACAAATTCTTTAAAAACAATATAAAATTGAGAACTAGAAATTTGGAATATTGCGACTTCTTGTAATTTAATTAATTGCAATAGATGAACATTGAAAATTAAATGTTAATAAAATTGTGCATTTATTCACAATATCTTCACATCAAATTGCACAAATTATGATAATTTAAATATATAATCTTAAGAAATATTGAGGAGTGGTTTTGTTGAGTAACTCAAAAAAAGTAGCCGTTGTCACAGGTGCAGCACAAGGTATTGGCTTGAAAATTGCTGAGCGTCTATTTGAAGATGGATATAGCATCGCGCTTGTAGACTTTAATGAAGCGGTAGCTAAAGAGTCAGCTGAAAAATTATCAAAAGAAGGGCAAAAAGCAGTTGCTTTTAAAGCAGACGTTTCAAATCGTGATCAAGTATTTAGTGTGTTAAATCAAGTCGTTGAACACTTTGGCGATTTAAATGTCCTAGTTAATAATGCTGGTCTTGGTCCAATGACACCAATTGAATCAGTAACACCTGAACAATTTAATCAAGTTGTAGGTGTTAACGTAGGTGGTGTATTCTGGGGCATCCAAGCTGCAATTGAACAATTTGATAAATTAGGACATGGCGGTAAAATTATCAATGCCACATCTCAAGCAGGTGTTGAAGGTAATGCAGGCTTATCTCTATACAGTAGTACTAAGTTTGCTGTTAGAGGATTAACTCAAGTAGCAGCACGTGATTTAGCTGAGAAAAATATTACAGTCAACGCATTTGCACCTGGTATTGTTGAAACACCAATGATGAAAGGTATCGCTGAAAAGCTTGCTGAGGAAAATAACCAACCAATGGAATGGGGTTGGAAACAATTTACAGATCAAATTGCTTTAAAACGCTTGTCTAAACCTGAAGATGTAGCTAATGTAGTAAGCTTCTTAGCAGGTAGCGATTCAGATTATATTACTGGCCAAACAATCATCGTTGACGGTGGTATGAGATTCCACTAAGATAAATATCAATGAGATATAAAAAAGTTGAGTAAAGTTAATTCTAGAGATTTTAAATTTCTAGAATTAACTTTTTTAATTATCAAACATTAACATTCTTCTATTCTGTAAAAATAACTTAAGCTATTTAAGGTACTTTAACCGCTTAGAAAATGGTCAATATTTATAATTAGTAATTAAATTTAAAATTGATTGCGTGATATATTGTGGCATATCTTTTACAACAGGTATGCGCTTAGAAAAATATTCACTCTCAAATCCAGAAACGACATGAAATCTAGCAATTGCAAATATTGGATAATCTTTAGGTAAACAATGATTGATACTTTGATTTGTTCATTGCTTTATCATTTAAACAAACATAGTGATTTTAATTTTTATCATATAAAAGAATGAAGATAAAAAAGATGTATGTGAAAAGTGTGCTCACATACATCTTTTTTATTAATATACAGATAATTTTTCTAATTGTGCATTTACTTTTGACATATTCGAACGTATCACTGATGCTGATTCATCCATAGTTTTGATGGCTTGCCCAGCATTTTCATTCAACCCATTACACACTACTTCAAATTGTTGAGCCATTTGATCTAAACGCGCTTGAGCTTGAGTATTTAAAATAAACATATCGTCATAATGACTTGGTTCAAAAATCATATTAACAATCGTAGGTTTCGCATTTTCTATAATGTCATCTAAGTGATTTTCGAGAATAGGCGACGCAACTTTCAAATCATTTAGTAGAGATACCCACTTATCTATTTCACCTACTAATCTTTCAAGTGCAGAAATTACAATTGAAGGACTAAATGGAGAAGCTTTCAATGCAGTAATAATAGCTGGGTTTTTCAACATTGATTTAATAGTATGTATACTTAATTTCGCATTTGTAAGTGCAGTAACTGTTTTATCGATATCATCCTTAACAGGTTTGAAATACTCGTTATATAACTCTTCTACATATTCTGCTAAATCTTTTATGCCCTTATCAATATGATCTTTTAAAATTGACATTTTACGAGTTAAGTAATTGGAAGATTCGATTGAACCGTAAACCATATTTTCACCACTATAGTTTATATTAGTATTACCATCCATTATAGTGGCATCTTGTTGAGACATGATATTTTTAATATCTGCTATTTGACGACCATAAATATCATTTTGTTGTTTTACTTGTAAAATATTTTTAGATACCACTTGAAGATGCTTCATCATTTCTTCAGCCACACCATCGTGAAAATCATTATCCAAATTTTGAAAGATTTTTTGGATTTTTGCTTCAAGTGTATCGTGAATTGCTTCAATACCCTTTTCTAAATTACGGACTATTTCAGAAATATATTCTTCAAGTGATTTAAGACCTATAGAAGGTATTAAGCCAATTATAGGATCGATAACTTTGTGTACTTGATCAATCGCTTCTTCAAAAGACTGTCGTTTGTGTTTAATGGAATTACATAAATTTTCCAAGGAATCAAGGCATATTTTATCAATGAAATCACTTTTAAGTTTATGCTTACGATTACTAAAGTTATTGTTTTCATGTTGAGATATATTAAAGCTTTCATTTAGAAATTTAACACATTCAGATAACATTTTACTTGTTTCACCAGTAACTAAATTATGGAGATTTTCTAACTTTTCAATATCTAATTTAATTAATGTGCCAGTACCAGAACGAGAAATAGATTCTCCTGTCCAGACATTTATTGGGATTCGGCCGTCCATGTCTAAAGTAATATCAATCGTTTTAGGTTTTGATTTGCCTTTTTTAGTATCCGTATCCTTAACAGATTTTATCTTTTTAACAGGTATATCTTTGTATGTGTTATTTATTTTATTAAATTCTCTTTTATAACCTAAATGACTATCAGCAAGACCTTCAAGAGTAGGAACACCGGTTTTAAGGTCTACACGTTTCCCGGGATTATTTTTAAATACCGGATCTTGAACCCAAGACAATATATCATAAGTGCTATGATAATTTATAATATTATTATGTTTTTTAGATTTAGTACCTCTCCAAGACGCTTCAGGTAAGGTTGCAGGATCAGTCGTAACTACTTTTAAATTAGGATTCTTAACACCTGCTAATTTAGCACCAACTGCTCCTTGAGAATTTCCACCACTATTAACTATTTTTACATCTTTAAATCGTTCTCTTTCTTCTCCGTATTTTATATAAAATTCATCAGAATTTAATTTTTTAGCATCATTTATTTTTTTATTGTATTTATTTATAAAACTCTGATTTTGTTTAATTAAAGCAGTACTTTTATTATTATTGTTCATTAATTTTATATTTTGAAGCCAATCATCTGCAAGTTTACCTTTCAAAGGATTGTTAGGATTAATAGTTTCATTATTATCAGTGCCCTGAAATACTATAAATTGTTCACCCGAAGGTATACCGTATCTATCTAATAACTCGTAAACTTTGATATCTGCTGCACCATTAATATTTTGATTATTATTATCTTCATACCCTCCAACTTGTTTAAAATTCTTGTCATTTACTGAAAATGTTTTCAGTTTTTTTGTATCTTGATAAGCCCAAAAGCTATTTAATTCAGCAATATCTCTATCATTGATTTTATTCATGTTTATGCACTCCATATTCTAATGGGTTATTAGCATCATAAAATGCACGTGTAGAATTAATTTTTGGTTCACTTAATTGTAAAGTTATGTTTGTGTTTTCAGGTTTTTCTTTGTAATGATATAAATCATCACTTAAGAATAATAAATCTTTCTTAGAGTTATTTTTAGTAAAATCAGATTTAGTACTGAATAATGTTGAAACGACTTCAACTTTGGCTTTGAAATTTGTTGCTTCATTTGCTTTTTTCATGCCTTCTTTGAAACTCTGAGAATCTTTTTTTATTAAAGGTTCATAATATTTTCTATAATTATTAATATTAGTAACGTTACCTGCTAAATAATAATACTCATTTTGATATCCAACATTCTGTGTCTTATGTATTGCTTCTTTAGTAAAACCGGTATATTGATATTTTTCTTCATTGTTTTTAAAGAACTTTGTTAAGTTATCATATTTTTCTTTTTGTGCTTTATATTCGAAACCACTTAACACAGTTCCAACCATATTACTCATGGTATCTCCGTTATCATTGCTTCGCATGGAGCCTTCTTCATGTATTGCTTCCTTATCAAAAGGGATGCTTGCATTAAACACAATGTCATGATCATCGCAATGAACGTAGACTTCGACGCCATCACCACTTCCTACAACATTTGTGGCTTTAACATTAAGGCTAAAATTATCTTTAAAAAATTGTTCACCAAGTTTTTCGTATTCTTCACGATGTTTTTTCGCATGTGCGATAGCACTTTTTTCAGCTACTGGTTGGAAACCTTGACCTTTGTATTGACTTGCGGGAACTTCTTCAGGAATTGATTGTGATGAATGTTTTGCTTCTTTATGCACTGTGGAACATCCTCCAATTAATAATGTTGAAACGATAATGGTAGATATCAGTTTTCTCATGATACACCTCAATATAAGATTAGTTACTTTTATTTTAACTTAATTTATAAATTATATAAATAGAATTTATAAAAGTATTAAACAAATATAACATTTTTCACATATTAGTTAAATCGATTTTATAGTATTTTCAAACATATTCGAATAAAAAAATAAAAAGCTTATACAATATAATTTGATACATGCATAAGCTTTGTCATATGATTAACGATTTTTATTCTGATTATCATTTGTTCCATGATTTTGATTGTTGGAATTATTATTTGAGTTGCCATTTTGTTGTGAATCAGATTGATTATGATTAGGTTGTGACGACTGTTGTGGTGTTGATTGTGATGGTTGATGATCTGATTGATTAGTTTTGTTCTGATTCGGTTTCTGTTTGTTATTTTCTGAAGAGTTATTTTTATTTGAACCAGACTGTTGATTATTATTTGGGTATTGATGGTAATTAGGTTGTTGCGCTGGTTGTTCAGTACCTGATTGATTATCGTTGTTATAGTCACTATTTGTTGGTTGCGTTTGATCTTGTTGTTGATGAGTATCACGATTCTGATTTGAAGTATTATTTTGTTTGTTTTTGCGATTGTGTTCTATTTTTTGATCGTTCTTATTAGAAGTCGTATGGTGGTTAATAGCTGCATATAATGAAAAGCCCAATGCACATATAAGAATGATTACCACTATTGTAGCTAAAAATTTTTTCAAAGCGTATATCCTCCATCCTTTTTATCAACTATATTTTATTATAATCCTTTTTTTATTGTAAGTAGAATTATTCTATAAAGTACATTAAAAATTCCAGATTTAATTTTCTAGTAATATATTACAAACTAGAATTATCGTTTAACGTCTAAGCATGATGTCATGACTGAACCATTATGCTTGTTATAATCAATTAATATAAGTATTGTAAGGTAAACAATATAGATAAATGAGATACATTATAGAATAAAAGTTATACTTACATTGTTAAATTAAAAGTTTTACAAATTAAGAAAGGTGGAATAACGATGCGGGTATTATCTGATGAGGAAAGAATTAAAATCTTATCCGATATAGTGTCAATAAAAACTGTAAATAGTAATGAATTAGAGGTTGCACAGTACTTAGAAAAACTATTTAATCGGTATGGAATTCGTTCACATATTGATACAGTTACAGATGGTCGAGCAAATTTAATTGCAACCGTTGGTTCAAGTCAACCAGTTATAGGAATATCTGGTCATATGGATGTAGTATCTGAGGGAAATCATGATCATTGGACGTATGATCCTTTCACACTCACAGAGGATCAAGGCTATTTATACGGTAGGGGAGCTGCAGATATGAAATCTGGATTAGCAGCTTTAGCCATTGCTCTTATTGAAATTAAAGAAAGTGGTAAGTTAACTCAGGGAACTATTAAATTCATGGCAACAGTGGGTGAAGAAATGGAACAATCTGGTTCGCAACAGTTGTTTGAAAAAGGATATGCTGATGATTTAGATGCATTACTTATTGCGGAACCATCATTTCCTAGTTTGGTGTATGCACATAAAGGTTCAATGGACTTTAGAATAAAATCTAAAGGACGTGCTTCACATAGTTCATTACCATTTTTAGGTCAAAATGCTATTAAGCCATTATTAGAATTTATTCAAAATATAAATCAAGAATATGAAAAAATAACACAATCAGTAAAAGGTGAATCCTTAGATTTTTCAAACATGATAAATAATTTAGGAAGTCAACTACCTAACCATATAACAAAGGAAAAGGCACAAGAACTTATTCAAGGACTTGTTATGACTAATAGTATTGTTCAAGGGGGAACACAAGTTAATTCAGTACCTGATTTTGCTACAGCTGAATTTAATGTACGCACAATACCAGAATATAATAATAACAAAGTTAAAGCGCTATTTAATGAATATATAGAGCAAGCAAATCAAAATGGTGCTAGTTTGACTCAAGAACTTTATCTTGATTTAGAACCTGTAGTAACAACAGGTCAAAATCGCTTGGTAGAGCTAGGGTTTGATATTGCAAAAAGCCATTTTTCTAACGAAAGAGATTTAATCGTTACTCCTACTGTAGCAGTTACTGATGCTTCCAACTTATTAAAAGGAAAAGATGAAAACTTTCCATTTTTAATGTTTGGTCCGGGAAATGGACCTCATCAAATAAATGAGTGCGTAGAAAAAGCCAATTATTTAGAATTTGTGGAATACTATATAGAGTTTATCACTTCATATTTAAATGAAGAGAATGAGTAATAAAGATGTGACGTTACACTCTCCAAGTAGAATTTAAAATATTCAACTTGGAGGGTGTTTTTAATATAACATCGTAAAACTAAACAGTATTTAAAAAATACGCCGTACCATATTGTTCTAGAATTGTTGATTCTTCAGAAAGTGACGACTTTTTAGATCTATTTCTCAAAATATAGCATTTGAAGTGAAACGTTTTAACTATTTGATATAATAATTAATTTTATTTCATTTTAATTAACTGATGTGTATTATAACATTAATTCTAAATTAAAATTTTAACATAAGTTTTTTAAGTATTGTACAAATTATTTATACAAAAAAATTATAAGTGATGATTATGTGAATTAAATGAAATTTTCATTTACTTTTCAGAAAAATTTAATTACTATTATATAGTAAGTTGTTTTTCATTAATTTATAGGAGGTAATAAAATGAAGAATTTTTCTA
Organism: Staphylococcus sp. HMSC077D08; assembly: GCF_001837945.1. Lineage (NCBI taxonomy): Bacteria > Bacillati > Bacillota > Bacilli > Caryophanales > Staphylococcaceae > Staphylococcus > Staphylococcus sp. HMSC077D08. The sequence continues at coordinate 158,967 of NZ_KV834828.1, forward strand.
AATTCGCACTTACAAGTATTGCCGCATTAACTGTGGCAAGTCCTTTAGTCAATACGGAGGTTGACGCTAAGGATAAAGTATCAGCAACTCAAAACATCGATGCGAAAGTAACCCAAGAATCTCAAGCAACTAACGCATTGAAAGAGTTACCAAAATCTGAAGATATAAAAAATCATTACAAAGATTATAAGGTCACTGATACTGAAAAAGATAACAAAGGATTTACGCATTACACATTGCAACCGAAAGTGGGCAACACGTATGCACCCGACAAAGAAGTAAAAGTTCATACGAATAAAGAGGGTAAGGTAGTTCTTGTCAATGGTGATACTGATGCTAAGAAAGTTCAACCTACGAATAAAGTATCGATAAGTAAAGAAAATGCCACAGATAAAGCTTTCGAAGCAATAAAAATTGATCGTCAAAAAGCTAAAAACTTAAAAAGTGATGTCATCAAAACCAATAAAGTTGAGATTGATGGAGAAAAAAATAAATATGTTTATAACATAGAAATTATTACAACTTCACCAAAAATTTCTCATTGGAATGTGAAAATTGATGCTGAAACGGGTCAAGTAGTTGATAAATTAAATATGATCAAAGAAGCAGCTACTACAGGTACAGGTAAAGGTGTACTAGGTGACACGAAACAAATTAATATTAATAGTGTCAGCGGTGGCTATGCACTACAAGATTTAACTCAACAAGGTACACTTTCAGCTTACAATTACGATGCGAATACTGGTCAAGCTTACTTAATGCAAGATAAAGATAGAAATTTTGTTGATGATGAACAACGTGCAGGTGTAGATGCAAATTATTATGCTAAAGAAACGTATGACTATTATAAAAATACTTTCGGCCGAGAATCATATGATAATCAAGGTAGCCCAATTATTTCACTCGCACATGTAAATAACTTCCAAGGTCAAGATAACAGAAACAATGCGGCTTGGATTGGTGATAAAATGATTTACGGTGACGGAGATGGACGTACATTTACAGCGCTGTCTGGTGCAAATGATGTTGTTGCACATGAAATTACACATGGTGTAACACAGCAAACTGCTAATCTTGTTTACCGTTCTCAATCAGGTGCATTAAATGAAAGTTTTTCAGATGTATTTGGTTACTTCGTTGATGATGAAGATTTCTTAATGGGTGAAGATGTTTATACACCTGGCGTAGGCGGAGATGCCTTAAGAAGTTTATCTAATCCAGAGCGTTTTGGACAACCATCTCATATGAATGATTTTGTTTATACAAATTCTGACAATGGAGGCGTACATACGAATTCAGGTATTCCGAACAAAGCAGCTTACAACACAATTCGTAGTATTGGTAAACAACGTTCTGAACAAATTTACTATAGAGCGTTAACTGTTTATTTAACTTCAAATTCTAATTTCCAAGATGCCAAAGCATCATTACAACAAGCAGCATTTGATTTATATGGCGACGGTATTGCTCAACAAGTAGGTCAAGCATGGGACAGTGTTGGCGTGTAGGCGAACCGTTTTAAAATAAAAATATGTTAACAAGTATCTAAAAATGAATTTTAAAGAACCTTAACAAAGAAGAAGTAATGTTAAATATTTACAATCTTTAAAGCCTTAATCGAAATGAGTGTTGACTTAATTTCGACTCAGCCTGAGACAAACTTAACTGTCTCAGGTTTTTTATTTCATCATAAGAGTGAACTAAAATCTTCAGGAATTTTTAAACTAATACAAAGCCGCTTACTTTACCTTGAGGTAAGACTACGGTTTGTCTAGCGTAAGTGTGACTGCATAGTAATGAGTATAAAAAACCTAATAAGAATAAAAGGGGAAATATAGATAAAATGATAGTTAAATAAACAAATTAATTTTAAATTTGAATGTATGTTTACGTACTTTGTCACAAACGACATAAAAATTCTTATTATTATCAACAATAAAATGATAAAGTATAATTAAATAAAAAGAAATTTTAATTTATAAATTAAAATAAATTAGTTATCTATAGGAGTTGATCATTCAATGAAAAAGAGTAAACGACAAGATTTAGTAACTATGATTGTTAAGCAAAATCACATTTATAAAAAAGCAGATATTATTGATTACATTGATGATCACTTTGGTGTACGTTATAGCATGACTACTATTGCAAGAGATTTAAGAGAACTCCATATTTATCGCCTGCCTGTGAAGGCAAATCAATATGAATATAAATTACTTACGCAGCAGTCTCAATTAGACTCAAGAGTAAAACTTAATGATTACATAAAAACAGAAATTATTAACACTATGATTAAAGAATCGTATATACTAATAAAGACGACACCAGGATTTGCACAAAGCATAAATTATTATATTGATCAGTTACAATTGAAAGAGATTATAGGAACTATAAGTGGTAATGATACGATTATGATTCTTACACATTCCCAGTCTATAGCTGAATATGTCTATTACAAAATATTTAATCATAATTATTCATAAAAATTTATAAAGTTGTTTATTATAAATATAACCTGGTAAGCGCATACATCGTTTATCAGGTGTTTTTTATTTCAATAAATATGAGTGTTGTTATTTGATTAAGTATTCAAATTTATGAATAAAAAACTTTTATCCATAAAGATGTAAATGTTCATATTACTCAAATATTCATTTTTTCAACGAAAGTATGCAATAGTAATGTATATTCAAACATAATTATGTATTGAATAACCAAATGTTGCGAAACTTTTTACATTTAGTATGTGATAATCATCACGAACTTAGTTATTAATCAGTTTTATACTGATAATGTAGCGAAGAAAAGGAGGAAATGAGTATGACAAATGGACCTATTCAAGTTAACAGTGAAATCGGGAAACTAAATACGGTATTACTTAAAAGACCAGGGAAGGAATTAGAAAACTTAGTGCCTGATTACTTAGATGGATTATTGTTTGATGATATTCCATTTTTAAAGGTAGCTCAACAAGAGCACGATCGTTTTGCTCAAGTTCTTCAAGATGAAGGAATAGAAGTGCTTTATTTAGAAAAATTAGCAGCACAAAGTATAGAAGATTCAAATGTCAGAGAGCAATTTATAGATGACGTTTTAGCAGAATCTAGAAAAACTATCCTAGGGCATGAAACAGAAATAAAAAAACTCTTTTCAACTTTGTCAAATCAAGCATTAATTAATAAGATTATGGCTGGCGTACGCAAAGAAGAAATACAACTTGAATCGACACACCTTGTAGAGTACATGGATGATAAATATCCGTTTTATCTTGACCCAATGCCTAATCTATATTTCACACGTGATCCTCAAGCTTCAATTGGTAAAGGTATGACAGTAAATCGCATGTTTTGGAGAGCAAGACGCAGAGAATCGATTTTCATTTCATATATTTTAAAACATCATCCTAGATTTAAAGATGAGAATGTTCCTTTATGGTTGGATCGTGACTGCCCATTCAATATCGAAGGCGGAGACGAACTGGTGTTATCTAAAGATGTACTTGCAATAGGGATATCTGAACGTACTTCTGCACAAGCAATTGAACGTTTAGCACGACGTATTTTTAAAGATCCGTTATCTACTTTTAAAAAGATGGTGGCGATTGAGATTCCAACTAGTCGAACATTTATGCATCTAGATACTGTTTGTACAATGATTGATTACGACAAATTCACTACACATTCAGCAATTCTTAAATCAGAAGGAAACATGAATATCTTTATCATCGAATACGATGATAAAGCTGAAGATATCAAAATCCAACATTCTAGTCATCTTAAACAAACATTAGAAGAAGTGCTCAATGTTGATGAAATTACATTAATACCAACTGGAAATGGTGATATCATCGACGGAGCTCGTGAACAATGGAATGATGGTTCGAATACTTTATGCATCCGTCCCGGTGTGGTTGTAACTTATGATCGTAATTATGTTTCTAATCAATTGTTACGTGAGCATGGTATCAAAGTTATTGAAATTCCTGGAAGTGAACTTGTACGTGGTCGAGGAGGCCCTCGTTGTATGAGTCAACCTTTAATAAGAGAAGATCTATAGATATAAGATAGGGTGTTGAATAGATATAGCTTGAGCATCACGAAATACATTCACTTATGCTATTAAATTTGATAGCGACTTATAAAATGAAAGGGGCACATCCCATGAAAAACATCAAGAAACCCTTCGATTTAAAAGGTAAGTCACTGCTAAAAGAGTATGATCTCACAGGTGAAGAATTTGAAGGTCTAATCGATTTTGCTATGACGTTAAAAAAATATAAACAACAAGGCACACCACATCGATATTTAGAGGGTAAGAACATTGCTTTACTCTTTGAAAAGACGTCTACTCGCACGCGTGCCGCATTTACAGTCGCATCTATTGATCTAGGTGCACACCCTGAATTCTTAGGGAAAAATGATATTCAATTAGGTAAAAAAGAATCTGTTGAGGATACTGCCAAAGTTTTAGGAAGAATGTTTGATGGAATTGAATTTAGAGGTTTTTCCCAAAAAACTGTTGAACAATTGGCCGAATTCTCTGGAGTACCGGTATGGAATGGGTTAACTGATGATTGGCATCCTACACAAATGTTAGCTGATTATATGACAATTAAAGAAAATTTTGGATATTTAAAAGGCATCAACCTAACTTATGTAGGAAACGGACGTAATAATGTTGCACATTCGCTTATGGTGGCGGGTGCGATGCTTGGCGTAAATGTACGTATTTGTACACCCTCATCATTAACACCAAGAGATGTATATTTTAATATTGCTAAAGATCAAGCGTCTAATTATGGAGGTTCAGTTAAGATGACTGATAACATTCATACTGCCGTCAAAGATGCAGATGTTATTTATACTGATGTTTGGGTATCAATGGGTGAAGAAAGTGAATTCGAAACACGTATTCATTTATTGAAAGACTATCAAGTTAATAGAAAAATGTTTAATTTAACCGGGAAAGTAAATACGATATTTTTACATTGCTTACCAGCTTTTCACGATACACAAACAGAATATGGTCAGGATATTTTTGAAAAATATGGCTTAACTGAAATGGAAGTGACAGACGAAATATTTAGAAGTGAGCATTCTAGAGTGTTTGACCAAGCTGAAAATCGAATGCATACGATTAAAGCCGTGATGGCAGCAACTTTAGGCTAGATTTACTACAAGAAAAATAAATAGGGATAAGATCACGTGTATGCTTTATTAAATAAACGAATATTTTTTTCAAATTGTGTCACATAAAAAAATAATTTTTTTCAAAATCATGTTGAGAGGATGATATAGAACTTCGGTCAATGACTATCAAAGATGTGTCGTTACTCATCTATATCTTTCCGCTATACATCTATATATATGCATGTGTATTTTAAAAAGCATATACGTTTTCAATCCCTCCTTCTAAAGGAGAAATGAATATGAATGACACAGGAGATAAAAGATTAAGTCGAACATCATTAATCGGTCTTGTTATAGGTTCGATGATTGGTGGCGGTGCTTTCAATATTCAATCTGATATGGGAGGCCACGCTGGAGGATTAGCAATTATAATTGGATGGTTGATTACTGCTATTGGAATGATTTCTTTAGCACTTGTCTTTCAAAACTTAACTAATGAACGATCTGATTTAGATGGTGGTATTTATAGTTATGCTCAAGCGGGTTTTGGTGATTTTATAGGGTTTGCAAGTGCTTGGGGATATTGGTTCTCAGCTTTTTTAGGTAATGTCGCATATGCAACGTTATTAATGTCTTCTATAGGGAACTTCTTTCCAATATTTAAAGGGGGCAACACATTTCCTAGTATCATAGTGGCATCAATATTATTGTGGAGTGTGCACTTTTTAATATTAAAAGGAGTTGAGACGGCTGCTTTAATCAATAGTATTGTTACTATTACAAAATTAATTCCTATCTTATTAGTGATTATATGTATGATTGTAGCCTTTAATTTTAATACATTCAGGATAGGTTTCTTTGGAATGGATGGATATGGCTCATTATCATTTCATTTCGCTAATACGATGTCACAAGTTAAAAGTACGATGTTAGTGACAGTTTGGGTATTTATTGGTATTGAAGGTGCTGTTGTATTTTCCGGAAGAGCTAAAAATAAAAAAGATGTTGGAATTGCCACTGTTATCGGACTTATTTCAGTATTGCTCATTTACTTTTTGCTGACTGTATTAGCACAAGGTATTGTAATTCAAAATCATATTTCTAAACTTGAGGCACCATCAATGGCACAAATTTTAGCTTATATTGTTGGTGATTGGGGAGCAACATTTGTCAATATTGGTCTTATTATTTCAGTATTAGGTGCATGGCTAGGTTGGACATTGCTTGCCGGAGAGTTGCCTTTTATTGTAGCTAAAGATGGTTTGTTTCCTAAGTGGTTTGCAAAAGAAAATAAAAATGGGGCACCTATGAACGCCTTATTCATTACTAATGTATTAGTTCAAATATTCCTTATTAGCATGCTGTTTACCAAAAGTGCTTATCATTTTGCATTTTCTCTCGCGGCAAGTGCTATACTTTATCCATACATGTTCAGTGCGTTTTATCAGGTGAAATATACAATAGAACACAAGTTAACTGCAACGCCTAAACAATGGATTATAGGAATTCTAGCATCTATTTATGCAATTTGGCTGGTTTACGCGTCAGGTATAGATTATTTGTTACTTACCATGTTGCTCTATATTCCGGGGATTATCGTCTATGTAGTTGTTCAAAAAAATAATCAAAAGCGACTTACACAATTTGACTATATTTTCTTCAGTCTTATCGTTATTTTAGCATTGATAGGGTTATTACGATGATGTAATTTATATTTTTAAATGTTATAGATATTGATCAATCATGAGTTATAAAGGGAGTTTAATCGATAAAAATCAAACAAAGAAAAGTATATAAAATATTTGATATTTAAACTATTGGTATAATAAGAACAGTGGTCCATAGTAAATATTGTCTGTAGTATATACAGAATTCTAATAAATTTTAAATCGGAGAAATTATAGCGTCCCCTTTGACCATAGTCTAAGGCAATAAGGAGTTATTTTTATGACTGGAAATCAAATGTTTTGTAGAGAAAATGAACTTGATGAAAGTTTTAAACAATTAGCATCTTATATCAATATTCCTGTAGGCGTATTACTGCCATTTAAAAGTCAATGTTTTGTGAGACATTACAACAAAGGACAAATTGTCTACTATTCGTCTGATGAAACCACGCATATCTACTTACTCTTAAAAGGTAATATTATGAGAGAAAATTTTAATTTGAATGGTGATGTATATCGATATTTGAATAGAGAAAAAGTGCTCTTTCCTTTAAATAACTTATTTCAAGATAAAGTTCCTAATGAAATGTGTACAGCCCTAACAGATTGCGAAATGATTGGAATTCCAAGAGATTTAATAGAATATTTATGTAAAAATCACGAAGAGATTTTTGTGAAATTATTCTCCTTATTAAGCGAAACACAATGTCAACATATTGAATACAATATGGCTTTAACGAGTAAATTAGCTAAAGAACGCGTGACTAAGATTTTACGTTACCTATGTCAAACAGTAGGTTATGATCATGATGAGTTTTATGAAATTAAGCATTTTATGACAATACAGTTATTGAGTGATATGGCAGGAATATCTAGAGAAACGACGAGTCATATCATAAATGAACTTAGAGAAGAAAAAATACTCTTTAAAAACAGTAAAAATTGGTTGGTTAGTAAAGACTTATAATGAGTGCGTCTCACTCATACATAATTGAAAACAAACGATGGTCGAATAGGTTTCTATGAAATCATTCACTATCGTTTTTTTATTTCATGATTTATTGCTTTAGAAATACATTATATTTAAAGGTTAGACAATCTATAGTAAATCAACTTGTTTAATATAGAGAATAAAATTTTAGTTCTGCATTGAGAAGTATAGAAATTTATATAATCTATAGTCAAAGTTGCGTTTTTTCTATAAATTGATAAAAAGAATAAGTAAAATAATAGATAATACAGTAGAGGAGTGACACATATGGCTTTAATAACAATGAATTACAATTCACCAACGATAGGAATGCATCAAAATTTAACGATTATTTTACCGGAGGATGTAACATTCTTTGATAGTTCAAGAACAGCGAAACATTTGAAATCAATGTTGTTATTACATGGATTGTCTAGCGATGAAACAACTTACATAAGATATACAAGTATCGATCGTTATGCAAATGAACATCAACTTGCGATTATAATGCCTAACGTCGATCATAGTGGCTATGCAAATATGGTATATGGACATAGTTACTATGATTACATATTAGAAATTTACGAATACGTACATCAAATTTTACCACTTTCTAGAAAAAGAGAAGATAATTTTATTGCAGGACATTCAATGGGTGGTTATGGAACGATTAAATTTGCGCTAACTCAAAGTGATAAATTTGCTAAAGCTGCACCACTTTCAGCAGTTTTTGAAACACAACGGCTCATTGATTTGGATTGGATTGATTTCTCTCCACAAGCTATCACCGGAAGAGATACTCAAATTAAAGGTACAGAACTCGATACGTACTACTTACTTGATCAAGCCATCGATGCTAATGTAGATATTCCTGAATTGTTTATCATGTGTGGTAAAGAAGACTTTTTATATCATGATAACCTTCAATTTATTGAGACGTTAAATGAAAAAGGGGTTTCTTATAAGTTTGAAGATGGTCCAGGAGATCATGATTATGCTTATTGGGATAGAGCTATTAAACGTGCGATTGAGTGGTTTGTCCAGTAATGATACAAAGGGTTGAATTTGGATATTTAGGCGGACATCTTATTAAACGAATATAAAAAATTGTTACTCGCCTTAGTATTCTTCTCTTATTGATTTTGTTCGGTGTTACAGTTAATCCAGATGACAGGTAAGACAACTATAGTTATTTATTAAAATCATTATGTTCACATATCATATATTGTTTATTAAAGTTAATAGAGATATGATGAAGATAAATACAAAAGTTTATAAAAGGGGATAAAGTATTAAAAAATGAAAACAGTATCTAAATATTTAGTGTATACCATGATATTATTTACGTTTTTCATAGTTGTTAGTGGATGTACGATTAATCAATCTTTTGGTAATAAACAAAATGCAAATAAAACGATACGTGTTGTTGCTGTAGGTGATAATTTAATCCACCCAGTTGTATATAAAGATGCACAAATTACGGGGAATAGTTTTGATTTTAAACCCATGTATCAACCAGTAAGAAAAGACATTCAAAACGCAGATATTTCTTTTGTTAATCAAGAATCACCATTAGGTGGGGATGATAGGCCTTATTCAGGATTTAAAAACTTTAATACACCGAGTAGTATTGCTCAGGATTTAGTAGATACAGGCTTTAATTTTATAAACGGTGCAAACAATCATGCCTTAGATCAAGGAGAGCAAGGTGTAAGAAATCATATTCATACTTGGAACAAATTTAAAGATCAAGTTTTGTTCACGGGTGTATATGAATCAGAACAAGCACACCGTCAAATTCCTATTAAAACAATTAAAGGTGTGAAAGTTGCTTTATTAAGTTACACATTTGGTACAAACGATCATCAACCAACTCATGATTATACGGTAGATACGTTTGATGAAAATAAAATTAAGCAAGATGTTAAGAAAGCCAAACAACAAAGTGATGTAGTACTTGTTTCAGCACATTGGGGTAATGAAGGTAAGCATCAGCCTAACGCCACTCAAAAAAAATATGCACAAATTTTCGCTGATGCAGGTGTTGATGTAGTTTTAGGTACACATCCTCATGTGATTCAACCAGTAAAATGGGTTGACGGTAGAGAAGGGAATCGTACACTCGTAGCATATTCTCTAGGGAATTTCTTGAACGGTCAGTCAACAGGGAATGAAAGTAATGATTTATTAGGCCGAATAGATTTTAAAATTAGTAAGAAAAATAAACAGTTTCAAGTTCAAGATGTGAAGTGGAGAAGTATGGTGAATTATTACGAATTAACCCAACACCAAAACCAGTTCCTTAAGTCGAACTTTAAAGTGATGATGCTAGATGACTATAATGACAAAGATGCCACTCATCATGGTCGCAATCAAATGGATAGTTCTTCGATGAGCCCAGCACACTTACGAGATATCACACGTTCAGTTATTGATAAACAATATTTAGATAATCGGAGTTTATAGAGAATTCAAATAAGCCTCACATTAAAGAATGTGCAGGCTTATTTGTATATTTGGAATTTTTAACTCGGAAGTTAAAACAAATTCTAAAACTATAGCAATGGCTAAAGATATGATTGAGTTCATTAAAAAAGGCGTCTTAAGAATGATTTATTAGAGTCATAAATGTTTGTGATTATTTATACATTTTACTTTTAATTGATATAAAATATAACGTTAAATGAATGTTGTTTCACGGGAAACGTCATTTTTTAAGTTTCAACTTCTATAAAGATATATTTAACACCCGTATAACTAGAGAATCATACGGGTGTTTGAATTGTTTATATTATAGAATTTTAAAAAGATATTAAGATGATTTGTTTTGTGATGCGAATGCTTTAGCTATATTACTTAATTTAGCTGGTGCATCTTCAACAGCCATTTTCACTTCTACAAAGTGCATGCGATCACTATTAGATTTAATGTTTTCGAAGGTGAGCATGAGTTCTTCTGAAGTGTTTACATCATGAACTAAAACATTGTCACCACCAAATACAGAAGGTAATGATTTGTAATCCCACATGCGAATGTCATTGTAAGGTTCTTTCATACCATGAATCATTCTCTCAACTGTATAACCATCGTTATTAATTACAAATATCACAGGGTTTAAATGTTGACGAATCATTGTAGATAATGATTGAACAGTTAATTGTAGTGAGCCATCACCAATTAATAGAATGTTTCGACGATATGGATTTGCAATTTGTGTTCCTAACGTTGCTGGTAGTGTATAGCCGATAGAACCCCATAATGGTTGTCCGATAAAAGTATTATCTTTGTACAAGGCTAAGTCATAAGCACCAAAGAATGATGTACCTTGTTCAGCGATTAAAATATCATCTTGTTGTAAAAAATCTTGCATCATATTGAAATAAGTCTCTTGAGTTAATGGCTGATTACTAAGTTCATAATTATGTGCTTGTGGTCTCTCATATTGTGGGAAATCATTAGTATTTTTGTAGTGAATATACTTATTTAAACCATTTAATATATTTGGTAATGAAAATGCTTCGATGCATGTATCATTAATTTTAAATTCATTATGATTTAGCATAATCACATCATTAATATCAAATTGATATGAGAAACCAGCTGTTGCAGAATCTGTTAATTTAGCACCAATATTCAAAATAGCATCACTTTGATTGACATAATCTTGAATATCTTGTTCTGCTATTGAACCATCAAAGATACCTATATAATAAGGATTTTCTTCATTAAATGCACCTTTACCTAAAGATAACTGAACAACTGGAATTTGAGTTTGATCAACGAATTGTTCGAGTTCTTTATGCAGATGGAAACTATTTATTTCATGGCCTGTAATAATGACAGGTTGTGTTGCTGATTCAAGTTTGTCTTGAACCATATTGATATAACTTTGAACGTCTTTTTGTGGTTCGACTTCTGCTTTGAATGGCTTTGAAGCTTCAATCTCTGTGAGTGCGACATCAATAGGTAAATGAATGTGAACTGGACGACGTTGTTGAATCGCCGCGTTGATTACTCTTGGAATTTCTGTGGTAGCATTATCAGGTGTAATATAAGCTTGCGCTGTTGTAATAGGCTCAAACATTTTTCTATAATCATCAAAAGTTCCTTCGCCAAGAGAATGGTGAACGTATTTGCCTTCTTGTTCTACAGCTCGAGTAGGTGCCCCAGTGATGGCAATAACTGGCACACGCTCAGCATAAGATCCAGCGATTCCGTTGACAGCACTTAATTCACCCACTCCAAATGTTGTTACCATTGCACCGATGCCATTAATACGTGCATATCCGTCAGCGGCATAACTTGCATTAAGTTCATTTGTATTACCAATCCATTTAATATGATTATGTGCAATAATATCATCTAAAAAGGCTAGATTAAAATCTCCTGGGACACCAAAAACTTTGTCAGCACCTGCTGAATAAACCGCGTCCATTAAATATTGTCCTACGCGTTGTTTCATATATGATTCCACCTTTGATTTTTTTATCTTACAAGTATCATAGTAACGTCAATCTGAAATAAAGTCAACTAAGTTGACCTATTAAAAGTTTGAACAGTTTCTGAAATATATGACTATCAGTCAAAAGTTTATTATAATAACGATATTGAATAAAAAAGGATAGTGTTAAATGTCTAAAAATAAAAATGATTACGAACATATGCTGTTTTACTTCGCGTATAAGACTTTTATTACTACAGCGGATGAAATTATTGAGCAATATGGCATGAGTCGCCAACATCATCGATTCTTATTTTTCATTAATAAATTACCGGGTATAACAATTAAAGAACTTTTGATTACGCTTGAAATATCTAAACAAGGATCGCATGCAACGTTACGTAAATTAAAAGAAGAAGGTTTAATTATTGAACAAACATCTAAGCAGGATAGACGAGTAAAAAAACTTTTTACCACTGAAGCGGGTGATGATTTAATAGGTAAGTTAAACCAAGCACAAGATGAATTAATTCAACAGACACTACAAAAAGTAGGCCATGATTGGTACGCGATGATGGAAGAACTAGCTAATTATCGTGAAGGCTTCAAAACAATTGAACATTTGAAAGAAGATTAACAAAGATGTTGGAACATAAAGGTCTTAGACGAAGAAAAAGACAATTTCTATATTTATTCAATAGAAATTGTCTTTTTTATAATTACTCAAACTAAATTTAGTTCGCTAAGTTACTATCTATTGGGTTCTATTGCACAGGCAAAAAATTTAACTAATTATCACTTTTAAATGGTGGTATTCTCTTAACTGACCAACATGTGACGAATGTCGTAGCACTGTGGGAAATCCATAGATCTGAAGAGACCTGAGATTTTTTAAAAGACCGTAAATATATTCAATACTTTTTAAAGTTTGATGTATTGATGTTTGGATGCCTTGTCTCTCTCACTTTAATATGGCGGTAATCTTGCTCAATGAGGATATTAATATTTTAGATATATTACGATAACCAAGTGCATATCTTAAATATTAGCTAACAGGTACAATAATTACGTACTTATAAATTGCTTATATCTAAAAAATTCACAGAGATCTTTTCTTTTTTGTTTAAATTACTCTATAAAATTAACTTTGCAACAGAATCTCTTTTTCTTTCGCAACTCAAACCTCTTATGCTTATCTATGCTTACTTTCATTTCTTTATATGATTCTTAAAAACTCATTTAGCTTTGATTAGAATACCTCTCAAATTGAACAATACATAAAGTATTAGGATGAATCTATTTGATAGTATTTTAGTTTATTTCAAAAGGACAAATTATATTAAGCTAAGTCATTACAAGGTCTTTCAATTTTTAATGTATGAAAGTATAAGAATCAACCTCGGAAGCAGATATTGTACGTGTTGAAACGATATATGGTGCTATCCAGTTCATTTCAGAAATAAATATGCTTCCATCCTTATTAACACGTTCAACATATGCAACGTGACCGTATGGGCCATTGGTCGTTTGCATGATTGAACCTTCTTTTGGTGAATGATCGACTTTAAAACCAGCACTTGATGCTTGTCCTGCCCAGTTTCTTGCGTCACCCCAGAAAGTACTTATTGTATGTCCATCTTGTGCACGTTTATCAAAGACGTACCAAGTACATTGACCTGCAGTATATAAATTATTTTTGTCTGTGAATATGGGTTGATCAACGATTTTTCCATTACCAATAGCTAATGGTTTTCCATCATTTGTCTTAGCTTTATCATTGAATTCAGCAATTTGCAACTCATCATATAACTCATCCATATCAATGGTAGTAATCATTCCATGCTTATCTTTTTGATAAGCATTTTTTTTAGTATCAGATTGATAGTTATCTTTCATATCATCAGACGTTGGTGGTATTACAGGTTGTGGTGTATCAGTTTCATTTAATATGTCACCTTGGTCATTTCTGTTATTTTGAGGATCAGGTGTTTCAGATAATTGATTATTACTTTGATGATTTTGAGATAAGTTAGATACTTGATTGTTATAAGGTGATAACTGAACTGAATGATTTTGGGATGGGTAATGATTTATTTGATGATTTGATGGCTGATATTCTTGTTTCTTCTTATCTAATGATGATTGTGTGTTTCTATTGTCATATGTATAGGAAAACGTACCATCCTTTTTATTTACTTTAAAATCTGCATTGGGATGTTCTTTTCTAGCTTCATCAATATTACTGTAGTTAGCAGCAAAAGTATTAGTAGTTAAAGTAAGGCCGCTTAATAATGTTATAGACGATATACTGGTTAATAATATTTTTTTCATGTTAATCAATAATCCTTTACTTTAAATGATTTATTATTAGTATAAACTTCAATAGTAAAAAAATGAATAAAAAGTTAAAAATCAATTAAAATTAATGTGTTGAATAAAACAAATCACTTAAATTTGTTAAAAAGTATATACATATACTAGTAATTTGTATATTATTTACATAAGATACTTTAAATTTAAATTTTACTGTATCTTGTAGAAAATACAATCAAATTTTCAGGAGGTTTCTAATTATGGCAATGATTAAGATGAGTCCAGAGGAAATCAGAGCTAAATCACAATCTTATGGACAAGGTTCTGAACAAATACACCAAATTTTAGCTGATTTAACTCGTGCACAAGGCGAAATCGCAGCAAACTGGGAAGGACAAGCTTTCAGCCGTTTTGAAGAACAATTCCAACAACTTAGTCCTAAAGTTGAAAAATTTGCTCAGTTATTAGAAGAAATTAAACAACAATTAAACAGCACAGCAGATGCTGTTCAAGAACAAGACCAACAATTATCTAATAACTTCGGTTTACAGTAATATTTTGTTGAGGCGGGAAAACCTAACAGTGGATTAACAAACAGTGTTTGTTAAGGATTATCAGTTTACATTGATATTGAAGGGGTCTCGCCTCTTCGTTTTATTAGTATTGGTTTAGAAAGGGAAAAGAAACATGACAAAGAAAAATTGGATTTATCTTTCCAGCGTAATCTTAATCATTATTGTTGCTATAGTAGGAATGATTGCCTTTGTCCATTTTAAATATGGGAATCAGACTGAAGATAATACACAAAAAGAAGTTAAAAATAGTGAAAATATACATATTGCAATTGTCAACGAAGACCAACCAACTAAGTATAATGGAAAAAAGATTGAATTAGGTGAACCATTTATAAAAAAATTATCAAAAGAAAGTAATTATAAATTTGAAACTGTAACACGTAGTATTGCGGATTCAGGATTGAAAAATGGTAAATATCAAGTCATGATTGTGATTCCTAAAGATTTCACAAAATTAGCTATGCAATTAGACAAAAAGACACCGTCAAAAATGTCTATTCAATATAAAACTGCAGTTGGTCAAAAAGAGAGTATCGCTAAAGAAACTGAAAAAGTTGTAAGTAATGTACTTAATGACTTTAATAAACATTTAATTGAAATCTACTTAACAAGTATTATAGATAATTTGCATAATGCCCAAGAAAATGTAGGCGATATTATGAAGCGTGAACAAGGTGTTAATAACAACTTCGCAAATTATTTATTAAATCCATTAAATGATTTTCCAGAATTATTCACAGATACATTAGTGAATTCTATAACTGCAAATAAAGGTATTACAACGTGGATACAACAATATAATCATTCACTATTAAGCAGTAATTCAAATATATTTAATATTAGTAATGATTTAAGTGCTTCATCTATAGTTCAAGACCAAGATGAGTGGTTTGAAGGAAACTTATCAGCAATGGAACAAATATTAGAAGATTATCAATCTCAACGAGACAATGTTGATATAGAAGACTATATCAATCATTTGAAACAAGTTGATAATCAACTCGATAAACAAGCAGATGCTAAAGATCAATCTAAAGAAGAATACAAGAAAACATTTAAAGATCGCTTAAGCAAAGTCAAGGATGATGTTAAAAAGCAAGAATCGCCTTTTACTGACGAGATGATTGAAGATTATAGAAAAGAATTGACTAAATCAATGAGGGCACAACTAGACGATAATCAAGATCTTAAAGATGCTTTACAACAAATTAAAGACGACAAACAGAAAATGCAAGATACGATGATTAATCATTTAAGAAATGACATTGAAAAAGACAAAATAGGTCAAGATCAAAACTATATCTTAAATATGTCCGAACAAGACTTGGATAATGCAGGACTATCCTTAAAAGCTACGAGGGAATATAAATCTATACTTAATGATGTTCAACAGTTCAAAGATGAATATAATAAGGCTCATCCACAAGACCTTATTAAGCAACAAGATTATAACGGTGAAATCACGGCAGACGATACATCTAAGTTGATTAACGAAGGTGTGGAATTTGAACGTCATGAAACGATTAAAAGTCGCGATATCAACCAATTAACTATTGCGACCGATCCTAATTTTGACTTTGACGGATATGTATATGTAAATGACAAGAAATATGACATTAAAAATCAGGATATTAAATTAGATACAACGAAGAAATCATACGATGTGGAAATCAAAGGTATAGCTAAATTAAAAAATGATAGTAAATATCAATCTGAATTTTTAAAAGATAAAACAATGAAATTACAAGTGTTATTTGGTCAGGCAGATAAGAAAGATAACGCTAATAACGATACGAATGAAGAACCAGATAGAGTGAATGTTGTAGACTTATCTATTAATCATAACTTAGAAGGTGAATTGATTAGTGGAGACTTAGATCAACAGTTACGTTCATTAGATAAGTTCAAGTCTCATTACGATATCTTTAAAGATTTTAATTTAAATTCAGATAAACCAACGATTGATAATAAAGCCATTGTAGATATGATGGTAAATCAAGTCATTGATGATATGAAAAACTTTAAAAATGATAAGTCACAATTATTAAAACAAATCGATGGATTAGATAATTCTTCAGACAAAATGATTGAAGATGTAATGAACAATCAAGATGATATTAAGAAAAACAAAAAAGATATTTCAAATCTTATTAGTGACCTGAGTCAAGCTGAAAAGACACTTAATGAAGAACCTAAGACGCCAAAAATTGATAAAGATAAAGGTGAAGAATTTACAACATTATCTACGAATCTAGACGATCAAGTAAGTAAATTATCAGAGAGAAGTACAAGCTTACTATCTGATGTACAAAATTCTAAATCTAATGCAGATCAAATTAGTGGAGAGTTAAACCAATTAGATGATAATGTTAATAATTTACATGCAAGCGGTAGAGCGCTAGGTACAAGAGCAAATGATTTAAATGAACAAATGTCTAATAATGACAAAAAGAACCAACTATTTGCTAAAGATTTTGAAAAAGTACTTAAAAATTCTAAAGATGGGGATCGTCAAAATGTCGCATTAAAAGACTTTATGAGTAATCCAATTCAAAAGAAAAATTTGGAAAATGTATTAGCAAATAATGGTGATAAAGATACTATGTCTCCTACGATTTTAGTACTGTTGATGTATTTAATCGCAATGATGACAGCTTATGTATTTTACAGTTACGAAAGAGCAAAAGGAAGCCTTAACTTAATTAAAGATGAATTTAGTAAAAATAATAGAATGTGGAATAATGTGATTATTTCCTCAATCATCACATTGACTGGTTTAATAGAGGGTGTTGTCATTGGTCTAATTGCTATGAATCAATATCACATTATGCCAGGTTATAAAGTTAAGTTTATGTTTATGATTATCATGACAATGATGCTATTTGTATTAATCAACACCTACTTATTCAGACAACTTAAATCAATTGGTATGTTTATCATGATGACTACATTAGGTATTTATTTTGTTGCGATGAATTACTTCAATACAAATCATACGTTAAATAAATTCTCACCATTATCCTACGTAGATACTATGATATATAACTTCTTGAATGCAGAACATCCAGTTGGAATGGCATTATTCATAATGTCAGTGATTGTAATTATTGGATTTGTACTTAATATGTTTATCAAGCACTTTAAGAAAGAGAGGCTCATCTAAATGTTAATAGAAGGTTTAATAACTATGACATTATTAACAGCAGATAGTCCCAGAGGAAGTCTCGATATTCAAGTTGATCAAGAGGAAAAGGAAAACGTAAATAAAGATTTAAATCAATATGATACAACTTTATTTGATAAAGACAGTAAAAAGGTAAATGATGCACTGAAAAAGCAACGAGAGAAAAAAGACAATAAAATAAAAAATGGTATGTTTCAGAACCAAGCGAGTAAAAATACTCGCTTGGATGAAACTAAAAAAGTATTGTTTTCCCCAACGAATGCTGAAAAAGCTGTGGAGAGTGATAAAAGTCCCTATATTCAAAATAAACAGGAGAAAAATGTAGTTCCTTATATTTTATTGAGTATAGGGGCTTTTTTAACAGTTGGGTTTGTCATATTTTCTATTAGAAGAGGGAGAAGGCAAAAATGAAACAACATAAAAAAGTGACATTCGATTTTACGAATTATAACTACGGAACTTATGATTTGGCAGTACCAATACACATGTCAATGAAAGCATTGTTACCATTAGTATTGGAAAGTTTAGATATTCATTTGAGTGACATAAGCAACCAAATTAAAGTAATAACGAAAAATCAACTTTTAGTTGAAAATGATAGGTTGATAGATTATCAAATTACCGACGGAGACATATTAAAATTACTATAGGGTGGATAAAAATAAATGGCTAATAAAAAGACAAGTGAGTTAAAGGATTTAGAACCACTAGATCGTCAAACTAATGATGAAAAGCATGAAAGAAGAGACATGAGAGAAATACCTAAGACATCCATTAAGAAAGAACAAAGTCATCTAATGTATTTGTTAGAGCAACATACATCATACTTTCTTGATGCAGAGTTAACAGAACTACGTGATAACTATCAAGTGCATTACCATATTACAGAACATAATATTCCTTTTGAAAAAATTAAAAGTTTTTCCAAAAATGAAAAGCTGAGATATTTATTAAATATTGGAAAATTAGAAGAACTTAGAGCAACACGTTATACCTTTAATTTATCTCCAGACGAACTTTACTTTACAAAAGATGGACTTCCACTCATGAAGACAAGAGGATTAAAGAATATTGTAGAACCATTACCGTTGTCTGAAGATGATTTTCTTTTACGATACAAGTCATTAATTATTACAGCTTTTAATCAAAAAGTGAATTTCGATGCGCTTGTTGAAGGGAATTTAGAACTACATAAAGGAACACCTTTTGAAAATAAAATTATACAATCTAAGAACTTGTCTGAACTTAAGCAATTTTTAACAGAACAATATAATAAGCAACAGTCAGATTATACACAGAACTTTTCATATGTCCGAAAACGAAAATACAATACTTTTAAATGGTTAGGAATAGCAATGAGTATTATTGGCGTGTTATTAATTGCTTGTTTAGCTTATCTGTATTTCTTTGTTATGAAGAATGAAGAACAAGTTGAAAAAGGATATCAATCTTATGTCAAAGCAGATTATACACAAGTACTTAATGACTACAAAGATTTAGATGGTAAAAATCTTGATAAAGAGGCACTCTATATCTATGCGAAAAGTTATATTGAAACAAACAAGCAGGGATTAGAAAAAGATAAAAAAGAGAACTTGCTTAATAGCGTTACACCAGATGCCAATAAAGATTACTTATTATATTGGATGCAATTGGGGCAAGGACATTTAGATGAAGCTTTAAATATTGCTACTTACCTAGATGATAACGATATTACAAAATTAGCTTTAATAAATAAATTAAATGAAATTAAAAATAATTCAGATTTATCTAATGATAAACGTTCTGAACAAACGAAAAAATATAACGACAAATTACAAGACATCTTAGATAAAGAAAAAGAAGTTAAAGATGAAGAAGCTAAAGAAAAAGAAGAAAAGGCTGAAGAAAAAGACAAAAAAGTAAAACAGCAAGAAGAGAATGAGAAGAAACAAAAAGAACAGGCAGCAAAAGATAAAAAGAAACGTCAAGAAGCAGAACGTAAAAAATAGTATAGGACTGAGTAACTAACTATGCATAGATTAATTATTGAATACCAGAATCAATTGAAAATGTTAAATTTAAGAAATCAAAAGACATATACCATTAGTGGAGATAAGTCAGCAGACATTACATTAGACAATTTTAATGATGTGATTCATTTAGAACAGAATGAACAAGGTACATGGCAAGCTAATCATTCTTCTATATTTAAAGGACAAGAAAGAAAGACGAATGATGGTAATGTGTCGTTATACCTATTTGATACTTCAAACATAGCATCCTTTGCTTACCCAAATACACGAGACGTGATAACCATAGGTCCTAATGATTATGATGATATTAAAATTGCTGAACTTTCGAATGTCATTATGATTAAAAATTATGCTGAAATTGGACAGACTGGATATGTTCAGTTTGTACATAATGATGATTCAAAATTATACATCAATTATGAACTTAGTAATGACAAATGGAGCAGAGCGTACATCGGGGATCATGTCTTTATCAATGGGATTTGGTTTGAAGTGCAGTCCGACGGTTTGAAAATGATGAGTCACGAAACGATGATTTCAGATTTAATCAGACTCAATCAAGATACACCAGATGCACAATCAGATGATTATAACGACTACCATCGTTCACCAAGAATCATTCATCGTGAACCTACTGAGACAATTAAAATTGAAAAACCGCCACAACCAATTCAAAAGAATAATACTACGATATGGCGTTCCATCGTTCCGCCACTCGTAATGATTGCATTGACAGTAGTCATCTTTTTAGTCAGACCAATTGGTGTTTATATTATTATGATGATTGGTATGAGCATCGTAACGGTTATCTTTGGTATTACAACTTACTTCTCTGAGAAAAAGAAATATAAAGAAGAGGTCGAAAAGCGGGAGAAGGATTATAAAAAGTATCTTAGTGATAAGTCATCGGATATCAATAACGCGATAAAAGACCAACGATTTAGTTTGAACTTCCATTATCCAACATTATCTGAAATTAAAGATATTGTTGAAAATAAGGCACCTAGAATTTATGAGAAAACATCACACCATCATGACTTTCTACATTATAAATTAGGTATCGCTAATATTGAAAAATCTTTTAAAGTCGATTATCAAGAAGATGAATTTGTTCAAAGAAGAGATGAATTATTTGACGATGCGAAAGAACTTTATGAATTTTATCAAGAAGTTGAAAAAGCGCCATTAATTAATGATTTAACACATGGGCCAATTGCTTATATTGGTGCCAGACATTTGATTATTGAAGAGTTAGAGAAGATGACACTTCAACTTGCCACTTTCCACAGTTATCATGATGTGGAAATGCTATATGTGATTAGAGAAGATGAACGTGACACCTTTAACTGGGCGCGTTGGTTACCTCATATGACATTGAGTGCTTTAAACATAAGAGGGTTTGTCTATAATCAGCGTACCCGTGATCAAATTTTGACCTCTGTATACAGTATGATTAAAGAGCGTATTCAAACGGTAAGAGAAAAAAGTAAAAGTAATGAAAAAATCGTATTCACACCACATTTAGTATTTGTGATTACTGATATGTCACTCATTATCGATCACGTTATTTTAGAATATGTGAATCAAGATTTATCAGAATATGGTATTTCATTAGTATTTGTGGAAGACGTTATTGAAAGTTTGCCAGAACACGTGGAAACAATAATAGATATTAAATCTAGAACTGAAGGCGAACTTATTATGAAAGAAGAAGAATTAGTGCAATTGAAATTCACGCCGGAAAATATTGATGGTATTGATAAAGAATATATTGCACGTCGAATTGCTAATCTTAATCATATTGAACATATGAAGAACGCAATTCCTGATAGTATTACATTTTTACAAATGTATGATGTTATTGAAGTTCATGAATTAGATGTTGTTAATCGTTGGCAGCAGAATGAAACATATAAAACAATGGCAGTACCTTTAGGTGTAAGAGGTAAAGACGATGTATTATCACTTAACTTACATGAAAAAGCGCATGGACCACATGGTTTAATTGCAGGTACAACAGGTTCTGGTAAATCAGAAATTATACAGTCTTATATCTTGTCTCTTGCAGTGAACTTCCATCCACATGAAGTCGCATTTCTATTAATTGACTATAAAGGTGGGGGTATGGCGAATCTGTTCAAAGACCTAAAACATCTAGTAGGAACTATTACGAACTTAGACGGTGATGAAGCCATGCGAGCTTTAACATCTATAAAAGCAGAATTGCGTAAACGTCAAAGATTGTTTGGAGAACATGATGTTAACCACATCAATCAGTATCACAAGTTATTTAAAGAAGGTATAGCAACTGAACCTATGCCACATTTATATATTATTTCCGATGAGTTTGCTGAATTGAAATCAGAACAACCTGATTTTATGAAAGAACTCGTTTCAACAGCACGTATTGGTCGTTCTTTAGGTATTCATTTAATCTTAGCGACACAAAAACCATCTGGTGTGGTTGATGACCAAATATGGTCTAACTCTAAATTCAAACTTGCTTTGAAAGTACAAGATAGACAGGACAGTAACGAAATTTTAAAAACACCTGATGCAGCTGATATCACATTACCAGGACGTGCGTACTTACAAGTCGGTAATAATGAAATTTATGAATTATTCCAGTCTGCTTGGAGTGGTGCGACGTACGATATCGAAGGTGAATCTTTAGATAAAGAAGATAAAACAATCTATATGATTAATGATTATGGTCAATTACAACCTATCAACAAAGACTTAAGTGGATTAGACGATGAAGAACCAACTGAAACTCAAACAGAACTCGAAGCAGTGATTGATCATATTGAGGGTATTACAGAGCGTTTAAATATACCGGATATTAAACGACCTTGGTTACCACCATTACCTGAGATGGTATATCAATCAGAATTAATTGAAACAGATTTCAACAAATTATGGACAGATCAACCTAAAGAAGTCGAATTAACTTTAGGGTTGAAAGATGTGCCAGAAAATCAATATCAAGGACCGATGACATTGAAGTTAAAACAAGCAGGTCATATTGCATTAATTGGTAGCCCTGGATATGGACGTACGAACTTCCTGCACAATGTTATCTTTGATGTGGCACGTCACTATCGACCAGATCAAGCACATATGTATTTGTTCGATTTTGGTACAAACGGTTTAATGCCTGTCAGTGATGTTCCACACGTCGCAGATTATTTCACAGTGGATCAAGAGGATAAAATTGCTAAAGCCATTAAACAAATCCATCAGATTATCGCCGAACGTAAAAAGTTATTAAGTCAAGAACGTGTGATTAACATTGATCAATATAATAAAGAAACAGGAAAAACAGTGCCCAACGTCTTTATCATCATTGATAACTATGACACAGTGAAAGAATCACCTTTCGTCGAAGACTACGAAGAAATGATGGCTAAAGTGACAAGAGAAGGTCTAGCATTAGGTGTTTACATTATCTTGACTGGTTCTAGATCAAGCGCCGTTAAATCATCTATATTTACTAATATTAAGACGCGTATTGCACTATACTTATTTGAAAATAATGAACTAACAAACATCATTGGCTCATATAAAAAAGGTGTTAAAGATATTAAAGGACGTGCAGCTATCAACGATGACAACTTCACACAATTCCAAATTGCACAACCATTTGAAGTAAAAGAAGGACAAACCTACAATAGCTGCATCAAAGATGAAATCGCACAAATGAACGAACACTACGTAGGCGAATATCCTGCACACATTCCGATGATGCCAGAAAAAGTACTTCGAGAAGAACTAGAAGCTAAATACGACTTTGAAAAAATCATTTTAGAAGATCATAAACTGCCAGTAGGATTAGACTTTGAAGATGTAGAATTGGTTAGTTTAGATGTTACAAAGCCTAGTATATTATCTGCAAAAGTTCCAAAAGATTTAGAGATATTAAATGATAAAATATTCGTAGAATTAGAAAAACTTAAGACCTCTGCTACTACGATATTAATAGACGCTGAAATGAATATGTCTAATAAAAAAGATATGGTAAAATCTTATTATTCAAGTGTCGAAGAGTTGAAATTTATAAAACAAGGTTTTGTGGTTGAAATAGAAAAAAGGATAAATGGTGAAAAAGCTACAGATGATATTAAAGTAGTATTTATAAATAATATTAAAGCATTCATAAATTCAACAGGTATTACTGAAAAAGACATAAAATTAATTTTATCTGATGGTCCAAAAGTTAACGTATATGTAATTATTAGTAGTATGTACAATGACATAATAGGAACTTATGATAGAGAAACTAAACTTACTAGACAAATAATAAATCAAGCAATCATTGCAACAAGACTTTACGATCAGGACTTTGCTCCTTCACGATCAACTAACAGAGAACCTATGTTAAAACCATATGAAATGCATAAATTTGAAAATAATGAATATCAAAAAATAAAAATAATGATTTAGGGGGGAAGATTTATGTCAGAAATTAAGGTAGAAACTGGTTCAGCTTCTAGTGAAATTAATCAGATATCCAATGCTGGTTCGAATATTAAATTTAATCCTAGTAACTCTTCTTTAGAAGATACAAATTTGAGCCCATTTACAGGGTTTGCTGCAGCTGCAGATACATTATCTAGTGCAATTTCAAATTATAGTGCTATCGTTACTCAAGACGCTGCTGCTATGCAAACAGCTGTCAGAGATTTTGAAGATAATGACAATAATATCGCAGGTCAAATAGGTGATAATTCACAAAATTAAATAAAAGGGGTGTTAAGGTGTCTAATAAAGCTGAATTAAGAAGGAGAAGAGCTCAATATCAATCTCAAAAAAGAGCGAAAGAAAGTGAACTGTCTGATTTAAAAGCTGATAGAAAAAGATTGAAGGAAGCAATCAAAAGTGCCGAGGAAATTATAGAAGACTTTGATAGTGAGCATAAGACATATAAAAGTATTGAAATTGAAAATAATGAATGGAAAGGAGAAACACGTGATAAATCAGATGATAAAAAAGATGAATTAGATGAAGCAATCTCTGATTATGGGAAAAAGTATGATGATGTAGTAGACCAGATGCATAAAGATTTAGATGAATTGAATGAAAAAATCGGTGGTGTAGAAACTGATATTTCAGAGTTAGGTTCGAGAATAGAAAGTATAAATAGGCAACTGGATAGTGATTAAAAGGGGGTAAAACAGTGGGTAATAAAGTGAAAATGTCAGAGGTACATGATTTGAAAGACTCAATTTCGAAATCATTACAATCATTATCAAACAATACTAATACTTTGAAAACAAAAATGAATGATTTAAAGAGTAATAATAACTTTAAAGGACAAACTGCAGAGAGTATTAATAGTTATAATGACTCTTTTCATATTGAAACTATAAATCGAATAGAAAAAATTAAAGAAGAGTTTGAAAGTAAATTTAAAAGTGCAATCAGTGCTTTTCATTCAGATGTTGATAATGACCATAGTGCTGTATTAGATAGCAGTGCTATTAATGACTATAAAAATGAATTAGAAAAAGCTGCTAATAACATTGAAAAAACTAAAAGCCGAATGAATAGTACTATAGGAGGAGTTAGAGATTTAACTTCAGCTGAAACTATATCAAAAAGTGATGTGAAAGATAAAGGTAAAGCATTAGCTAAACACGCTGAAGACACAATTGATGATTTAAGTAACTTCCAAAATCAACATGGTATGGATGAATTAGATTTGATAACAATGATTTCACCTGTAGCAACAATGGCATCTAAAGTTAAGAATATGCCAGCAAATAGATCTAAAATTAGTAAAAGTGCTAGTCAAATTAAACAACAATATAAATTATATTCCGAAAATAATCAATTTGTAGAAATGAAAAATGAGTTAAAAAA
The DNA here is from genome assembly GCF_001837945.1 of Staphylococcus sp. HMSC077D08. Taxonomy (NCBI): domain Bacteria; kingdom Bacillati; phylum Bacillota; class Bacilli; order Caryophanales; family Staphylococcaceae; genus Staphylococcus; species Staphylococcus sp. HMSC077D08. The sequence goes on from NZ_KV834828.1 coordinate 185,123, forward strand.
ATATCAAGAACTAGCTTATGGTGGGAAAAAATATTCTAAGTATGTAAAAACAGCCTTGCAACTTAAGAATTATGTAATTGCTGCTATGATAGCGGGAGATGGTGACTTTTTTAAAGGCGATGAATTACTTAGACACAACAAATTGAGTTCGATTGGAAGCAAAAAGTCAAAATTAATTAACGCATCATTAAATACTAATTTAGAAAATATTCAAGGCAAGAGGCTACTGAAAGCTACAAAATTTATATTTGATAAAAACAATACAATGAAGATGAGTGATAAGTTAACCAGTGCTTTTAAAATGACTAGGAATTTTGATGATAGTGAATTTAAAAATATAAAACAAATAGCTGGACAAAAGAATATAAAAAATTTACTAAAACGAACTAACGGAAAAGGTTTGAATGAGTTAACTTCATCAGATATTTCAAATTGGATTAAGAAAAAAACAAATATAAAAGATATTACATTAAATGAAATAAATGATTTTAAAGCAAAAAACAAATTAGGAAAAGTTTTAAAGAGCATGAAATATGGTGGTAAACTATTAGGACCAATAGGTGGTGTGCTAGCTGTTGGATCTAATTTTGCCTCTGAAAAGTCCATGCAAAGAAAAATAGTGGATTCTGGCGTTGACCTTGGTGCAATGGCAGCTACTACAGGGGCATCGACTGCCATAGGAGCAAGTATTGGTGGACCTGTAGGAGCCGGTTTAGGTTTAGGAATAGGAATTATAATGTCGGCAGCTAGTGAAGCTAAGATTATTAAAGGGAAATCTGCTACTGATATTGTTAAAGACAAAGCTAATGAAAAAGTGAGCGCTATAAGAAATTCAAAAATGTGGAAAGATACAAAAAATATTGTATCCGAGGGTGGAAACGGTAATAAAGGTTTCGGTAAAACAATGAGTTCAATAATTTAAAGGAGTTAAAAAATGAATGATAGTTTAAAACAATTACGTAAACCTAGTATTCAGGTAATGAATTTTATTTCAATATTTATGATTTTATTATCAACAACCCAATATCTTTTTAGTCTGACACTCGAAAGTACTCCCATATATCTTATTATTACAACCTTAATTGAGATAATCGTCATACTATTAGGACTTTTACAGTTATTTGAAAAAAATAATGACAATCCTTTAAAAAAAGCCAAAAGATATCTAATAGTAGGTATTTTGACTAGTTATTTTACGTATTTATCATTTTATAATCTTTATTTTTTTATGGCTGAAGAAAATAAATATGATTTAACCAAGTTTTGGGTTGTTAGTTTTGTCTTTTTTTTAATATGTAGTTGTGCACATATATGTAGTCTTTTGTTAATGGGTAATACTCCACGTTGGTCTAAAGGCGATAAAACAATTTGGATTATAATATTGAAAATTATTGCATGTACCTTTTATGTTCAAAAAATTATAGAATATATAATTATTCCTAATATTGTAGAATCACATTTTTTAATTATATTAAGTATGTTTATGATGTTTGTTAGTAATTTACTAGTCTCTCATTATTATTTATTATATGGAAGAGTATTTACCGATTTTAATAAACTAAGTAAAGACAATAGAAAAAGAGATGTAGTCAATAAATAATAGAATTAGACGTATTGATAATGCTCATATAGCTAAAATGGAATTTTCTATCTATCCAGATTATTAGAAAGATGAAATGAAAAGAATTCTTTATTTTGAATAATATTTATACAGAAAAGATTTGCTAGCTGTCGGATCTAATTTTGCCTCTGATAAATCTATGCAAAGAAAAATAGTGGATTCTGGCGTTGATCTTGGAGCTATGGCAGCTACTACAGGAGCAGGGACTGCTATAGGAGCAAGTATAGGTGGACCTGTAGGAGCTGGAGTTGGTTTGGTGGCTGGTTTAATTATTTCTGGCGTTTCTGAACAAAAATTAATTGGTGGTAAGTCTGTAACGGATATAGCTAAAGACAAAGCGAACGAAAAAGTAACGGCAATTAGAAATTCAGATACGTGGAAAAATACAAAAAAAGCAACTAGTAATGCTGTTAATGATGTAAAGCATTTTGGTGCATCAGTAAGTTCATTATTTTCATAAAGGTGGCTAAATAAATTGGAAGAATCATTAAATCGTTTAAGAAAACCAGCAATACAAGTTATTAATGTATTATCATTGATTTGTATATTTTTTTCTTATTTGCAATATCATTTTGATCTCACATTAGAAAAAACACCTAAATATCTAATAGTTACAACAATTTTTGCGATTATAATTAATTTTATGGGTTTATTACAATTGTTTGAAAGGAAAATGAAAAATCCGTTAAAAAAAGCTAAAAGGTATTTAATAGTAGATTTTATAGGTCTCTATACTTCATATTTAACTTTTTATAATTTATATTTCTTTGTGGCAGCTGAACACCATTATTATTTAAATGTATATTGGTATATTGGTTTTTTCACATTATTTATTTGTAGTACTATGCACATATTGAGTACGTTATTATTAGGACCCGCTCCTAAATGGTTAAAAATTGATAAAACCCTACTTATAATTTTTCTTAAAATAATAGCTTCACTCATTTATGTTCAAAAAATTGTGGAATATATTATAGTTCCTAATATAGCGGAAAATCATTTTATATTTATAATTTCTATAGGGATTATATTTGGGTGTAATTTTTTAGTTACTCAAAATTATATATTATATGGAAGAATACTTACTGAAGTTAATCAACTAAAGACGAATGATACGATGGTTAAAGAGTAATATAAGGGAGATGAAAGGTAATGGAATTAGACGTATTAATAATGCCTCATATAGCGAAAATGGAATTTTCTATTCATCCAGATTATTGGAAAGATGAGATGAAAAGAATTAAAGAGTTCTTTGTGTCGAATGATATATATACAATGGGACCTACTATTTTCAATAAAGAAATTGTGGGTATGGGTGAAGTTAATTTTATAACATATATACCACTCAATGATGAAATTGAAGACATACCTGAATTAAATATTAAGTATCAACCTACGCTGGAAGTTTATCCAACAATTTCTCATAAATGTTTTGATGAAGATGACTTTGAAGTTGTATATGAAGGTATTCAGACGTTTGCTTCTGAAAATGATATAACTCTCTCAGATAAGCCTTTCTATCATGTTATGTCTAATTACTTTGGAGGAGAGATTTATGAAATTCATGCTGAAATTAACATTGATGAGGTTGAATTAGATGAATAAAATGAATTTTTCAGAAATGATGTACCGAAATGTAGTATATAAAGAATACGTTGATTACAGTATTAACCAACTCGATGAATGTGTAATTGATTTTTATAATTTAATAAATGCTTTTGATTTAGAGAAGATAGGCCCACTAATTATGGTGTATACACAGGTGATGAAAGGTAATAGGGTTAATGTGAAACTGATGACACCTGTCGATAAGTCATTTGTTCCTAATAAACATTTAAACTTTATGACATATCTATATATTGATCAAATGTTGCATGGAAGATTAGTAAGTGATGATTATTCTAATGAAGAACCTAAATTATTATATGAAATTGAAGAATTTGCAAGAAATAATAATATGCGAAGAATCTCACCATATTATCATATAATAAATGAGATAGATGAAATGACTTGGGTCGATGTAAAAGTTAAGGTATTGGAGGTGTCCAATACATAATGGATATTCTACTTGTCATAATCGTGTTTGGTTTGTTTTATCTAGTGCATTTTACATCTGTAATGCATTCGGACGATTTCAAAGTATTGCCAATAATAACATATATTATAGCGCTCATTTTATATTTAATACCTGTGATTCTTATAAAAGAAGAAAGTGTAAATCAGTTTGAAAATTTGATGCTCATATTAAATATAGGTGTGTTGTTATATGGAATTATGGGTGTAAGAGGATTATGGTCTAGACCCTTAAAAATAAAGATTCAAGAGTTAACTAAGGAACCCGATAAAATGATTACACAACAAAAGTATAACAAAATTGAAAGTTTGAAAATTAATTTAGAAATAGCTAAATATAAAGGTATCATATCGCTACTGATGTCGCTTATATTTATAATCACGATGTCAATCAAAGCATCATCGCAGTATAAAGAAGATTTTGCATTTGGAAACCTTCTCATACTATTTATTTCTATCGCAATATTTGTTACTTACATAATCATAGATGTTATTTTAAGAATAATAAAAGGAAGATGGAGACTCATTTCTATAAGACCGTTATTGATGTCAATATGGCTATTTATTTTCATAGTGATATTAATAATACAAAGATAGGGGGAATACAATGAAGAAAATATTAGTTACATTAATTGTAATGAGTTGTTTTTTAATTGGTTGTAGTCATAGCTCAAATGATGATTTACCGAAATCAGTGAAAGAGAATGTAGATGAACAAGTTAAATTAGCTAAACAGCAAGGTAATAAATATACAATTAAAGAAGATACTGTCAAATATGATAAAGAAAGTAAAACTTTGAAAATGAAAATTGACTGGAAACTAAACATTGATTTGCCTGATAGGATTGGCGAAGGTTCTACATATAAATTTGCACATAATGATTTAATTCAAAAAGTTGAATATAAATATGATTATAAAGGAAAAGAACAAAAGCATTTAATGAAGAAAAATAATGAAGATGAGTTTGAATTTGTTAAATAGTGTAGTGTATTAACATATATATTAGAAGTTTTGAGAGAATATAGAATATCAAGAGTTAGATTTACAAGTC